>JAHHUA010000042.1 GCA_020024235.1 Oscillospiraceae bacterium | reverse complement strand
ATTTTAAACTATATTGTTCAAAATTGCAATATTATTTATGTTATTTAATATCCTTATCCAAATAATTTTACAAATTACTTCCTTTTTATGTCGTAAAAATTGCAAATCCTCCCCATAGTTTTTATGGAGAGGATTATTCTATATTTTCTTTTTTATTCTTATTCTGACTTTTGAAGCGTTGATGTCAATATCGGTGCTGTCAACCATAGATCCTATGAGCAAAAGTTGGCTGGTTTCGCCCGGGTCTCCGGAACCTGCCAGCTGCCAATACTGAGCCTCCATAGCTTCATTTCTTGGAGCAGACAAAAGTCTTTCCATAGTTTCAAATTTTTCTTTGTGTCTGGGGTCGTAGTTTGCTTCAAAATTTATTATACCCACATCATCTTCGATTGTAATACTACTGGTTATTTCCGTTGCTTCCACGCTGAAAAAAAATATGGATAATTCCTCGACTATTTTAGCAAGTTTTTTTCTGTTATGAAGCATAATGTTTACTCCTCTTCCGTTTTATATCTTTTCATAAAGCTTTCTATCAGTGGCACCATTATAATTGCCACAAATCCCGCCGAAAAACCGTTGTTGTAAAGATTCGTTCCACTGTAAAGAGCTCCTGTGTTGACCACAATGGCTGAGTGGAGAAATCCTGCCATAATACCTGCCATTACTCCAAACTGACCTGATATAGGTGCCAAAGCTCCGGAGAATATAGCTGCCAACTGAAAACCGGGAGTTGTGGGGTTGTAAATTCCCACCACGGACGCCAAAAATACCCCCAGCAGTACAGGAAGATAATTCCTTGGGTGTATACCAAATGCCCCAAAACCGCTTATTGTCAAAATAGCTCCTATAACAGGGCCTGACAAATCTCCTCCTATAAGCAGTATATAGATAAGTGCAATCATACCTACTGATGCCATATTTATAAGAGTGGGAGCCAATCCATCCATTAAAATAAAGTCTGCCACAGCTCGTCCGGGGTGTTTCATAATTTTTACCGCTGGTTTTATTTTGAAATCTGACAATATTAAACCATATAAAAATATAAATGTAAAATAAATTATAAGTACTGTTAAAAGCCAATCAGGGACTCCTTTAGTCCAAACCAGTTTTGTTTCGGACTTATATCCAAGCATGGAAAGCACTGTCATTACACAAAGAGCAATTATTCCCGCAGAAAATCCCACATTGAAGATATTATATCCCATATGCATTCCTACTGTGTGGGCAGAAAGAGGTACAATAACAAATCCTATTGCAATACCCACTAAAACCGAAATAATTGCATTCCATATGGGGCCACAGGGCAATAAATAATTAAGTTCCGTAATAATAGGAGCTACACCTGATGCCAAAAATCCCACATGGATATATCCTGAAGCCTTTACTCCCTGAGATTTAGCATAAAGTATACTTCCTAAAATTATAGGGACAATATTAAACGGCTGTTTGCCGAAAAAGGCAAATCCACCCATTATCATTACAGATGCTATGGTAAGTCCGGTAAAATTCATTTTTAAAATTAAAATTATAGCAAGTGATAATGTCATAACAACAGCAGAATTAAAAAAAGCTCCGCCATAGCCACCTACCACAAAATAGTCAGTTATAAGTACATCTCTGCCACGGATAATTCTGTAAAATCCATCTAAAATCTCCTTGGGACTTGCACTTAAAAAAGCAATTACATAGAACAAAACTATGGTAACCACAAAAAGAATAAGCATATGGGTTCGGATTTTTAAGGATTTAAAGTTTTTCATAATTCACCCCCGTTTAAAATAAAAAAGTATGTTTTTTAATGCCATATATACATCTGGGAATACCAGCATAGTCTTTTACATGGTCAATATTTTTATAACCGTGGGAATACATAATATCAGCCACATCATCAAGCTGATTTATTCCGATTTCAAAAATAAGCATTCCGCCTTCATTAATTCTGTGAAAATATTCTTCTGAAATTTTTCTGTAAAAATAAAGTCCGTCTTTTCCGCCGTCCAAAGCCATTATTGGTTCTTGTTTGACTTCAGTAGATAACCCCTCAATATCTTTTGTAGGAATATAGGGAGGGTTAGAAACGACTATATCATATATATTTTCACTTTTAAAAGAAAATATATCGGCGTTATATGGTTTTATTTTGTTTTCCATATTATTTAGTTTTATATTTTCCCATAGATACGAGAAGGCTTTTTCAGAAAGCTCCACTGCGTCGATTTTTTCCAAATCCGTGTTTTTTCCCAAGGCTATTGCTAAAGCTCCACTGCCGCTGCATAAATCCGCCAGGGTTTTAAATTTATTTTTATTTATAAAATTCACTGCGGTTTCTGCTATTATCTCAGTATCACTGCGTGGTATTAAAACATCTTTTCCCACTTTAAACGGAAGTCCGTAAAATTCCCATTCACCCAGTATATATTGAAGAGGTTCTCGCTTTTCGCGTCGGGAAAGCATTTCATTAAATTTATTTGCTGATTTTTCCTCCGCATTATCCTCTGAGTGAAGAAAATATTCACTTTGGTTTATACCAAAAGCTGCTTTTATCAGTTCCAAAACTTCAAATGAGGCTGAATCTCCCGAAACAGTACTAAGCCTTTTACAGCCATCTGTGTATAAATCTTTGATTTTTACCATTTGTCAGCCCCTTCTTCTTTTGGTATGCAGGGTTTGATAGATGCTATAGCCACTTCCAGCATATCCATATCGGGTTCTTTGGTGGTAAGTCTTTGGAGCCACAGTCCGGGTGCGGAAATTGCTCTTGTAAATACATTGTCATATCTGCCCGCTAATTTTATAATTTCATAGGAAATACCTACAACCAAAGGTAAAAGGAGAATTTTCATAACAATTCTCATAACAGGATTTTCCCAAGAGGCAAAAGAGAAAATCAAAATAGAAACTATAAGTATTATAAAGAGAAAACTTGTGCCGCAGCGAGGGTGAAATCTTGTGTATTTTTTAGCATTTTCCGGGGTAAGTTCTTCTCCGGCTTCATAGCAGGCAATGGTTTTATGTTCAGAACCATGATACATAAAAACTCTTTCTATATCTTTGTTTTTAGAAACCAAAGCCAAATATGCCACAAAAATGCAGATTTTGGTAACTGCTTCCGCTGTGGTTAAAATAACTTTGCTGTCTGTAACATTTTTAATAAGGGACACCAAAACCGTTGGCAAAATAATAAAAAGCCCCACAGCCAGTGCCAGCCCCAGCAAAAGCGTAATTGCGGAAATAACTCCCCCGGCTTTATCTCCCAGCTTTTCATTAAGCCATTTTTCAAAGCCTTCGGGTTCTTCTGACATTTCGGAAAGTTCCGCAGAACGCATAAGTGTTTTATAGCCTATAATCATCATTTCAACAAAGTTTACGCAGCCTCTTACAAAAGGAACATTTTTATACCAGGGTTTCTTGTTGCTTTTATTCGTATTCCAGGTTTCAACGACAATTTCTTTGTCAGGCCTTCTTACAGCCAGTGCGGAAATTTCGGGGCCTCTCATCATAACCCCTTCTATCAAAGCCTGTCCGCCTATTGATGTTTTAAAATTTTTATTACTCATTTATTCACTGTCTTTCTTAATTAATGTGTATATCGTCGGGATTTTTATTTGCAGGCAGCATAATTGTAACAGTTGTCCCCTTGCCGAGTTCCGAAGTCAAACTCAAGGTTCCGCCATGGCGCTGAACTATTTCATCAGCTACTGCAAGACCTATACCCGAACCTCGTCTGGTCAAATTTGCCTTAAAGAATTTGTTTTTTATCTTGGGTAAATCCTCCTGGCTTATTCCGCAGCCTGTATCACTGACGGATATAAAAAATTTATCTGCTATAAGATTAGCTTTTATTTCCACTCTGCCTCCACTGTCGGAATATTTAAGGGCATTGTCAATAATATTTATAAATACCTGTCTTATACGGTTTTTATCCCCATAAACCGCAGTATAAATTTCGGGTTCATCATAAATAAGCTCAATTTGTTCCCGCCTTGCTCTTTCCGTATACATAAGCACTGCATCACTAAGTTCCGCTATAAGGTCGAACTTATCCACTATAAGCCTTAGTCTGCCACTCTGCATACGGGAAAAATCCAATAAATCCTCCACCATACGGGAAAGCCTTTCGGTTTCGTTCATTATAACGTGCATCCCTTTTTGCAGTGTGTCTTTATCCAGGTTTTCATCATCCATAACAGTTTCTGTCCAACCCTTTATGGCAGTAAGAGGAGTTCTAAGTTCATGGGAAACAGAACTTATAAAATCGTTTTTGATTTTTTCCGCATTGGCAAGTTCTTCAGCCATATAATTAATTGTATCACACAATTCCCCTATTTCATCATCATTTTCTTTTTCCAATTTGATATTAAACTCACCCTGAGCAATTTTTCGGGCAATATGTCCTACTTCACTTATAGGGTTTACTATGGAGTTTATAAAATACATACTGGAAATCAAAACAAAAAACAGTATGGCTGCACAGATTACGGAAGCTGCCAAAATCATCAAAACAATTTGGTTTTTTACTTTATTTAGAGATACCACCAGTCTTAATGCGGAAATATTGGTTCCTGTCGCTCTTGACGCCATGGAAAGAGCCATTATGTCATCTTCCTGAAATTTGCCCCTGTATTTGCCCACACCGGAGGAAGTATTCATGGCATCTTTATAATCGGGCATTTCCATTATAAAATCTGTTTGAAAGCCACTGGAGGTAAAGACTACTTTTCCGTCAGCATCTATTGCCATAAGTTCCATTTTGTCTTTTTTCTCAAAATTTTCCACCAAAAGCCTTACCTGAGAATAAAAGTCCACTGAACTGTCTTTTGAATATTGGCTGAGCATTGAATTTAATGTATTAGCCTGGGAGGTCAAAAGCTGTTCTATACTGTTATAATAAAACCAGTTAAGTCCTATGCCGAAGTTTATCAGTATCAGAATCAGCACAAAAATAATTGAACCAAAACTGTTAAGTACCCATCTTTTGGTTATTTTTTTTACAGCCAAAAAATTACCTCCGAAAATTTATTTATGCAACCCATTTATATCCAAATCCCCATACTGTTTGGAGATATTTAGGATTAGCAGGTTCGTCCTCTATTTTTACACGAAGACGCCTTATATTTACATCAACTATTTTGGTATCATAAAAATAGTTTTCTCCCCAGACTTTGTTGAGAATTTCCGTTCTTTCCAAAGCTGTGCCCACATTATTCAGGAAAAATTCCATAATTTGATATTCAACCTGTGTAAGTTCAATAGGTGTTCCGTTTTTGGAAAGAGTTCTGCTTTTGGTATTAAGCACAAAAGGTCCCGAAACCAAGTCATAACTTTCTGTTATCGGGGCTGACATTGTTACACGGCGATATATGGCGTCCACACGGGCAATAAGCTCAGAGGGACTGAAGGGTTTTGTGATATAATCATCAGCACCCAGCATAAGTCCGCTGACCTTATCCATTTCCTGACTTTTGGCAGAAAGAAGAATAATTCCTATGGTATTGCTCTTTTCTCTTATTTTTTTACACACAGTAAATCCGTCTGTTTCCGGCATCATAATATCCAAAAGCACTACATCAAATCTTCCGCCTTCCTGTTCAAAAGTTCTGAGAGCCTTTGCCCCGTCAGATACATCAACTACTTCGTATCCTGCTCTTTTTAGATTTATAACAATAAACTCCCTTATAACATCTTCATCTTCTGCCACTAAAATTCTTTTCATATTCTTACCTCCTGTAATTATTTTAAAAGCTTAAACATTTTTTCCAATTCGTCGAATGTTATTTTAAGTTCAGCATCCACATTATTGGGAATATAAGCGTAATATTCAAAATTTCCTTTCTCGGCTATCAATTTAAATTGCTGCAATTCAAATACATCTTTGTAATCATCTTTAGCATAAAGATGTATTTTTAAAAGCACTTCTTTGCTGCCATCATAATTTTCATTGTATTTCACAAAATCAAATTCTTCCCTGTCAGGCTGTTTTTTTACTGAAACTTTATCTTTTTGCCATTTATCCGGAAAAATGATTTTATATCCCTGTGATAAATTTATTACCGAGGTTTGTACTTTCACAGCCTCATCTTTATTTATTGAATAAAATTCCGTAAGATACAGTTCCTCTTTTTCTTCTGTTACTTCTTCATCTATATCATTTTCGCCGTATCCGGGAAGAAGACGCTGTACGGGAATATCAGGCATTCCGTCGTTATTTACATCCTGGCAAAATATTTCTTCTTTTCTTATGGCTTCATAAAAGAAATTATTGACTTTACCGTCTTCAGACATTAAATTTACAATATCATTTTCGGTGTATTTTAATACTTCTGTGGAAACTGTGCCATCTTTTTGTTTAAAATCTAAAAATATATAGCCCCCATTATCAGAATAGCTTGTAATATTTAAAAGACTTTGTACATCGGAATTAAGTTTTGCCATACCCACAACACCCAGCCTGTTTTTGGAAACAGGAGTTATGAGTTTTGCAGTGGTTTTAGATGTATAATTAAGCAAAACAATTTGGCTCATGGTTTTATTGTCGGTTGACGGAATTACCATTGCCGAATCATATCTTTCGGACAACAGATTTTTAAGGGTGTAATCACGATAGCTGTAAACATTTAACAGATATTTTTGTCTTTTTTCAGATGTGCCCCACCCTACAACTAAATCTTTTTTTATTTTGTCGGTTATATTGGCAAGGGATACAAATTCTATGGTTTCGCTTTCTCCCGGAACATCATAAATGGATTCCCATTTACCCTCTGTTTTATCCATAATATTTATCCTTGTACTGCCTCTGTTATCCAAAGTATCCTCATAAAACACTATTACTTCTTTTTCTTCATCATCATCTAAATTTTCAAAAATAATGGGAGAATGTATTTCACCGTATTTTGGATATTTGAGCTTTAGTTCACTGGTATTTAAAATTTTTTTAAGCTCCTCGGTAATTTCCGCCTGTTCCTTTGACAAAATAGGCGGTTCAATCAAATCCTCCACATTTATCGAAAATGAACTGCACCCGCTTAAAAGCAGAATAGCCATTGTAAGAATTATAATTTTTATCTTTTTCAAATTTCTGCCTCCCGAGTTTTCCCACTGATTTTGGATATAAAATATTATATAACTTTTACAGCAAAAAGTACAGTATTTTTTATTTCTTATTTAAATATTGAGGTTTGATTATCTAAAATCTATAATATACCAGTGATTTTTTTGTGCAAAATATAGTTATATGACAAAAACATGGTAAAACATATTGATTTTTTTGAAAAAATATTGTATTATTAAAAAGCCGTGATAATAAACAGGCATTAAGGCAGGGGCGTGTATATTCGCTCATGCAGATATGCGGGTCCTGTGCGACAGCACCTCACGAACCATGTCAGGCGGGGAACCGAGCAGCATTAAGTGAGATTGCTTGTGTGCCGCAGGTCAGCCTGTATATCTGCATGACCGAGTGTACAGCATCACATATGTGATCCCTGCCCTATTATTTTATTTTGCAGAAGGAGTGTTCCGATGAAACAGGTTTTATACCGAAAATACCGTCCAAAAACTTTTACGGATGTTGTAGGACAGGAACACATAACATCTGTTCTTCTCAATGAAATAAAAGAAAACAAGGTTGCTCATGCTTATCTTTTTACAGGTTCCCGCGGAACGGGAAAAACCACCTGTTCCAAAATTTTAGCAAAAGCTGTAAACTGCTTAAACCCTGTTGAGGGAAATCCCTGCGGCCAATGTGAAATTTGCCGTGCCATTGAAGACGGCTCTCAGTTTGATGTTGTGGAAATGGACGCTGCCAGCAACAACAGTGTTGAAGATGTGCGTCTTTTGCGTCAGGAAGCAGTTTATGCTCCATCTGCCTGCAAATACAGAGTTTACATCATTGATGAAGCCCATATGCTCAGTGTAAGTGCTTTTAATGCCTTACTTAAAATTATGGAAGAACCCCCGGAACATGTCATTTTTATAATGGCAACCACTGAGGCTCATAAAATCCCGGCTACCATACTTTCCCGCTGTCAAACCTTTGAGTTTAAGCGTTTTACACCGGAGAATATTGCCGACAGATTAAGTTATATTGCGGAAAAAGAAAATTTCCTGCTTAACCGTAAGGCTGCTTTGCTTATTGCAAGACTTGCCAAGGGCGGTATGAGAGATGCTGTTTCCCTTTTGGATGTATGTTCATCAAAAAACAGCAATATAACCGAAGAAATAGTTTCTTCCACAGCGGGACTTGCACAAAATGAATCAATTTGCACCATGGCAGAGCATTTAGCTCAAAAAGATTTTCCTTCTCTGCTTTCGGATTTAGACCGGGCTTACAGCGGCACCTCAGACCCACAGAGAATCTGCCAGCAATTAATTGAACATTTCAGACAGCTTATGCTGTTTAAAGCCTCAGGCAAACAGGACGATTTTTTTGTAAGCGGTTTTTCTGCTGAAAAGATTAAGGAACAATCCGAAAAATTTTCCATGAATAGTGTTTTAAATATTTTAAAAGAACTGCAAACAGCACTTTCTTCTATGACAGGCTCCCCAAACAAAGGTCTTTGTTTGGAAATGGCTGTAATAAAACTTTCCACTGCAACTTCTTTTGAATCAAACGAAATTTTACAAAAGCGAATTGAGTCCCTTGAAAAAAAAGTGGAACAGCTTTTAACTGATGGAATTGCTATTGTTCCCAAAAAGGAAACCAAAGACACTACCACTGTTGTAAAGGTAGATGAAAAAATCAAAAAAGATGCTGTTCCATTAAAACAATGGCAGGAAATAATGGCAGTTTTGGAAAAAACCAATCCGCCACTCCATGGTTCTTTGGATGGTTCTAAGGCATATACCTGCGGAAATATTCTGCTTATAGAATGTAAAAACGATTTATTTTTGACACTTGTACGAAAAAATGAAATTTCCAGAAAAACCCTTAGAGAAGCTGCTGAACAGGTTACAGGCAAAAATTACAAACTTGGACCCTTTAACAATGATGACTACAACATAACAGAAAAAACTGATCCACTTGATGATTTTATAAACAAGCTTGACCCGTCAATGTACGGATTAGAGCTTAATTAATAAATAAATATGATTATATTGAGCTCATTTTAGCTCACATTAAACGGAGGTAAAACCAAATGAAAGCAAGATTACCACAAGGCTTCGGCGGCGGCGCCGGAAATATGCAGGGCATGATTAAACAAGCTCAAAAAATGCAGGAAAATATGCAGCAAAAACAAGAAGAATTGGAAGCTTTGGAACATACCGTTACAGTAGGCGGCGGAGCTGTTGAAGTTGTTATAAACGGTAAAAAAGAATTTAAGAAAATTTCCATTAAGCCTGATGTTGTAGATCCTGAAGATGTTGATATGCTCCAAGACCTTATTATGGCAGCTGTAAATGAAGCTATCAGAAAGGTTGAAGATCTTCACCTTGCAGAAATGGAAAAAATCACAGGCAACCTCAATTTGCCCGGCTTGTTCTAAGCTATGGCATACAGTGTTGCCCCTCTTGAAAGACTGGTAAATCAGTTTGAAAGACTGCCGGGAATAGGCAAAAAAACCGCTCAAAAACTGGCTTTCCATGTTCTCTCTCTTCCCAAAGAACAGGCTTTGGAATTTGCCAATGCTATCATTGAAGCACATAACAAAATCAAAAAATGCAGTATCTGTCAAACTTTGACTGACACTGAAATCTGTTCCGTATGTGGGGACGATCACAGGGACAAATCCACAATATGTGTGGTAGAAGACCCTAAAGATCTAATTGCTTTTGAACGGACAAAGGAATATCACGGACTTTATCATGTTTTACACGGACTTATCTCCCCCATGGATGGTATAGGCCCCGACGAACTTTCTATAAAGGAACTGATTTCCAGAATGTCAGATGGTGCTGTCAAAGAAGTTATTATGGCAACCAATCCAACTGTTGAAGGCGAAGCCACAGCTATGTATATTTCCAAGCTTTTAAAACCTATGGGCATAAAAGTTACAAGACTTGCTTACGGTATACCTGTTGGCGGAAATCTTGAATATGCAGATGAAGTTACATTATACAGGGCTTTGGAAGGCAGAAGTGAAATATAACAAATTTACCACCCTTAGATGGGTGGTTTTTTTATAATATATTGCATAAACAAATATTATATGCTATAATTAGAAAAATTTTTCTCAGTGTGTAAAATACAATATTTTATTTAAGAAAGGAAGGATTAATTTGAAAACATTAGAAACCGAAAGACTTATTTTAAGAAACTGGAAACAATCTGATTTAGATGATTTTTTTGAGTATGCAAGTGTGGACGGTGTGGGAGAAATGGCTGGTTGGCCACATCACGAAAACAAAGAAACTTCCCAAAAGATTTTGGATTCATTTATAAAAAATGATGATGTTTATGCCTTAGAACTTAAAGACAGCGGAAAGGTTATAGGCTCCTTGGGTATACATAAAACAGATAATATTTCTTCTGAATTTGATGGTAAAAAACAGCGTGAAATCGGCTATGTTCTCTCCAAGGATTACTGGGGCAACGGATTAATACCTGAGGCAGTAAAAAGAGTTTTGCAATACTGTTTTGAAGATATGGAGCTTGATATAGTTTGGTGCAGTCATTTTACTGATAATTTCCGTTCCCAAAGAGTTATAGAAAAATCCGGTTTTACTTTTTATAAAACAGGTATTTACAACTCCGCTGCTTTAAACAGAAAATTTGAAGATAAAATATATATTTTAACTAAAGAAGATTATGAAAAAAATAATAAATAAAATAAAAAAATTGGTTCTCTCTGATAAAGAAAGAACCAATTTTTATTTTATTATAATTTATGTAATATATTTATATAACTTTCTTTTTACATATAATTATTTTACTCAAAATATAAGGGATATAAGTTCTACTTATATCCCTTTCAAATTTATATAATTAATTTTTAATTATTCTTCATTTCCTATTCTGTTAGCAGCTATAACGAATGGAGTCCAGATTAATACTGAAAGAAGTAATAATGCTGCTGAAAGAATACCTGCTTTTATATCTCCATTTGTAGCTAGTACAGCATGGAACACTGGTGGTGTAACCCATGGAAGTTCTGCACAAATTCTAGATACAAGTCCTGCTTCCGTTGCCATATAAGCTATTGCTATACAGATTGGTGGTGTAATTATAAATGGTATAAAGTAAATTGGGTTTAATACTAGTGGTAAACCAAATATTACTGGCTCATTAATATTGAAACATCCTGGTGCTATAGCTAATTTAGCAAGTTCTCTTGATTCTTGTCTCTTAGAGAATATGAATATAGCTATTAATAGTGCTAGAGTACCTCCAGATCCTCCTGGCATTGCATATACGTCAACAAAGTTTCTTGTTAATGTATTAATTGCTTGTCCTCCAGCTGTTACAGCATCAATGTTATCATATAATGCTGGTTTATATAAAGTATTTAATGCTGGTTCTACCATGTTTAATCCATGTAATCCAAAGAACCATAATAATTGTGATAATAAAATTAATATTATATAAGTTATTGGTGATTGTCCAAGTGCCATTAAAGGTTCTTGAATTGTTTTTTCGATAAATACCTTAAAGTCCATTCCTGTAAATGCTAAAGATAATGAATGTACTAATCCTGCTAATCCTATTACAACAATTGCTGGTATAACAGCTGCAAATGCTTTTGATACAGCTGGTGGCACTTGCTCAGGCATTTTAATCACAATTCCTTTTTTAGTAAGATAAATAAATAATTGCCCTCCTAATAATGCTACAAGCATTGCTGTAAACATGGCAGTTGAGTTAAATGAACTATAGTTTATAACTCCCCACATACCACCTGTTATTGCATCTGTTGCACCTTCTGGTGTTACTGAAACATTAGTTGAATCTGGTACTAATGTTAAAAATGCTCCTAATGAAACTAAAGCTGTTGCAAATGGGTCAACATCGTAAGCTCTTCCTAATGAATAAGCGATAGCTAATACTATAAATAATGACGTTAATGCAATAGTTCCCCACCACATGTTACCAAGTATAGGTACTATATATTTTGTTAAAAATGGTTGGATATTTTGTGCGTATGCATCAATTTTGTTTAATTTTTCACCAAATACTGATGTGTCTCTTACAAGTGCGTTTAAAAATAATGACCCCATGGCTCCTGCCATTGCCACTGGTAATGTTGCTATAAATCCATCTCTTAAAGCACATAATTGCTTTTGGCGACCTAGCTTTTCAGCTATTGGCATAAGAAATTTTTCTAAGCCAGCCGCTAATTTGTCCATAAATTTCATTTTAGTTCCACCTATATACATTTATTTATATGATTATCCTTTACATTGAGAAAGTGCCGTCCTCTTTTTATAAAAGATATACATACCCCTTTTTATTTATTCTCAATCTTTAGTTAAAATTAATTTAAGCTATCCCCTTAAAATTATACTAATGACTTTGACCATTAAATCTTAGTATAATCTAACTTAAGTAAATTTTTACTAAAAATATATAAATATGAGAATAAATACTTGAAACCTGTTAAATTATTTTTACATGTTAACCTAACCGTTTCCTTATTTTTTATATTTATATTTAAAATATTACTTTTAGCACCAAGTGCTCTAATA
>JAHHUA010000041.1 GCA_020024235.1 Oscillospiraceae bacterium | reverse complement strand
GTTTTATCAGTATGCAAAACTTCTTTTAATAAATTCATTTTATCCTGTGGGATAATTTCTTCAATTTTTCCTTCTGCTTTAAAATTAAGTTTTCTGAGTAAATTTTCAAGGTCAATTCCTGTTTTCTTAAAAATTCCGTCTGCGAATTTTTTCAGTTCTTCGTAGTCGATATTTTCATTTGAAACAAGTGCTTTCACATCATCTGCGGTAATTTTTCCTGTTTGGGCTGCCTTGTTAAGCAAAGCTTTTAATTCATCGGAAATTTTATCCTGCTGAATTTTGCTTTCGGCTTGAAAAGCTGAAATTTCTTTCTGTTCCGGCTTTATAAGTTCAGCCTTTGTTTCTTCTTTGCTGTCAGTTTTTATTTTGCTGTTTTCAGCGTTAATCACAGCCTTCTCGTCAAACAAAGCCATATTTTCTGATTTAGATTCTGTAGAAACACCATTTATTGCATCAATTTGCTCAGTTGTCAAATTTGTTGACTCAAGGAAGTTTTTAAGTTCTTCACTTATGTCTGAGGGCAAATTCATACCGGCAATAAGCTGTTCCATTGCAGCCTGAAAATTACCTGAATGTTTAACTTTTTTGTTTTCTTCATCTGTTTCAGTTTCATCAGTGGAAACGGACTCCTTGTTTACTTCACCCAAATCGGTTTTTTCTTTTAATATTGCTTCGAATTTTTCCTTTAGCGCCGGATTTTCAGCTATATTTTTTTGATTACCTGTTTTTGCAGAAGTAATATTTTTCATTCCCGGAATTATATTGTTCATCTTATCCATAGTTCTCACCTCCTTTTACTGAAATTATATAATAAGGGTTTTACCCCTCATTACCGTTTTTCATTTGCTTGGTGGTATTGATAAATTCTTCAATAAACTGTTCCTGGTCTTTTTGCAGCATCTTGTTATATTCATCTATTTTTTTATCTTTGAGTTTTTCCATGATTTTAATGTCCTGTGTAATTTCCACAACAACTTTAACCTGAAATTCCACATCCTGTACTGCATATTCAATATTTTCTTTTATTTCCTGTTCCTCATCTCTGAGTCTTTGAATATAATTTTTTGTAGTTTGTATCTCAGGCACAGTTAAACCGCCGTTTGCCATTTGTGCAACATAATAGTTGTTTGTTTGTTTTTGTTTTTCGCGATTTTCTTCCAGTTCTTTTTCAAGGTCTGAAAGCTTTCTGCGGAATTCTCCCAATTTTTCTTTTTCCTGACTAAGCTGTTGGTCTTTTACTTCCATCAGCTTTGAAAGGGAAAATGCAAATTTTTTCATAAAATTCCTCCTAGCTCATTGCCTCCTCCATAAGAGCCAATGTTTCCTCAAAAGTAAAACTTTCGTTAACTCCCTGACAGAGGAATTTATTTATTTTATCCATTCTCTCTATGGCGTCATCAATTTTGGGGTTGCTGCCCCTTTTGTAAGCGCCGATAGTGATTAGGTCGTAATTTGAATAATATGTAGCCATGACATTTCTCATCTTTCCTGCCAGTTCATACTGCCTTGCGTCTGTAATAGCCTGCATAAGACGGCTGACACTGGCTTGTACATCTATGGCGGGATAATGGTTTCTCATGGCAACCTCACGGGACAGGACTATATGTCCGTCAATAATACCTCTTACAGTGTCGGCAATAGGTTCATTCATATCGTCCCCTTCTACCAAAACCGTATAAAGTCCTGTTATGGACCCTGTGTCAAAATTTCCGCTTCGCTCCAAAAGTTTTGGCATAGCGGTATAAATGGACGGGGTATATCCTCTCGAAACCGGAGGCTCACCTATAGCAAGTCCGATTTCTCTTTGAGCCATAGCAAATCTGGTTAATGAGTCCATCATTAAAAGAACATCTTTGCCCTTATCTTTAAAGTATTCTGCAATGGCAGTAGCCACCAAGGCACATTTACTTCTCATCATGGCAGGCTGGTCAGATGTAGCTACAACAAGAATGGAGCGTTTCATGCCTTCCTCGCCCAAATCTTTTTGTATAAACTCTCTTACCTCTCTGCCTCTTTCCCCTACCAGTGCAATGACATTTACATCTGCACTTACATTACGGGCAATCATACCCATAAGGGTACTTTTGCCCACACCGCTTCCGGCAAATATTCCCATTCTTTGCCCCTTGCCAAATGTGAGTAATCCATCTATGGTTTTTACGCCAAGACTCATTTTATCTTTTATCATAGGTCTTGTAAGTGGGTTTGTGGGTTTTCCGTTTATTGGGTAATATTCAAAATTTTTAAGGGGTCTAAACCCGTCTATGGGGTTTGCCGCCCCGTCTACTATTCTTCCGATAAGTTCATCGCTTACTTTTATCATAAGCTTTTGTCCGGTGGACTCAACTATATTTCCGGGACCTATTCCATCGCTGTCATCATAGGGCATTAGGAGAACCTTATCCTCTTTAAAGCCCACGACTTCCGCCAAAGAACCTTTGCCCCGATACCTGGCAGATATGTTTGGGTATATTTTGCACACATCTCCGATACTGGCTTTAGGCCCTGTAGATTCTATCATCATTCCGATGATTTTATCAATTTTACCCATGGAAGTGGCAAGATTTCCTCTGAGTGCTTTTTTGTATGTATCAAATGACAAAGGACCTGCCCCTCCTTTATGATTTATTTTTTATTCTTCATATCCCTCATCATAATCGTCTTCATATTCACCGAGTTCTCCACCGCTGTCTTCAATTTTTATGTTTCTGACATTTTTAATGAGGTTTTCCAGTTGTTCGCTGATGCTTATATCTTCCATCTGCGTTTCTGTTTCTATGATGCAGGTGCCTTCCGGTGCTTCATCAATATTTTGAATTGTAAGGCAGTCTCTGCTTTCAAGCAGTTTATTTGCAATAAGAGCGTCTGCCAACACATCAGTTTGGATATCATATCCCGAAAGATAAATTCTTACCTTTTGGTAATTTTTAAAAGAATGCATTTGTTCAATAATCATGCTCATCAGCACTTCATCGCTGCGGCTTATATCCATGGACATGATTTTTCTCACTACAGATACCGCAATATCTGCTATTTCTTCTCGGGCGGAATTCAGAATATATTTTTGCATATCGGTTATTCCGTCTATGACATTTTTAAGCTTTGTCATCATTTTGAGAAATTCTTCCTTGGCTACATCCATGCCGTCATTATAACCCTGTTCACGGGCTTTTGCCATTTCATTTTCATAGTCAGCCTGTGCGCTGCCGAGAATTTCCATTGCTTTGACATTTGCTTCTTCCAAAATATTGTCAGCGGCAGCCTTGGCGTCCAAAGCGATTCTTTCGTTATCCCTTTTTTGCTGTTCTCCCAAAAGTCTGTATCTGGCAGTCAAACCTTCTTCTTTTCTTCGGTATTCTTCTTCAAGCTTTTGAGATACTCTTTCTTCGATAGTTCTTATCTGTTGTCTCTCTTTTTCCTGAAGTTCCTTTTCCTTTTCATCATTGCTTTTTTTAATCTGTTCACTGGGAATTGAAGATTCTATTGTAACACTGTCTTTCCAAATTAGGTTGGCTCCCTTGATAAGACTAGGCAATTACCTCATCCTTTCCGCCCTTAGAAATAACGATTTCTCCGTCTTCTTCCAGCTTTCTGATAACAGCAACAATTCTTTGCTGAGATTCTTCCACATCTCTCATTCTTACATTATGCAGGTATTCCAGTTCTGAAGCGATTGTTTCCTGCATTCTCTTTGACTGGTTGCGCATAATGGCATCCACAACTTCTTTGTTGGAACCTTTGAGTGCAATAACCAAATCCTTGCTGTCCACTTCTCTGATAAATCTTTGAATAGCCATATCGTCCAGACCCACAATATCTTCAAATACAAACATTCTCTTTCTGATTTCATCAGCAAGTTTTGGGTCTTTTTTGGCAAGTTCATCAAAAATGTATTTTTCTGAGCCACGGTCAATATGGTTAAGAACATCGGCAATGTAGTTTATACCTCCGATATCGGTAAAATCCACACTTACAATAGCAGCAAATTTTCTTTCCAATATTCTTTCCACATTTTTGACAACTTCCGGAGAAGTTCTGTCCATTCTGGCTATTCTTTCAACTACATCAATTCGCTTTTCCTTAGGCAGCTCTGCAATTACAGTGGAAGCCTGGTCGGAACGGGCATACGACAATATAAGAGCTATTGTCTGCGGATGCTCGTTTTGAATAATTGCCAGCAAGTTTTTGTAGTCAGCTTTTCTTATAAATTCAAAAGCCTTTGTGCGGAGAGATTTTCCTATTCTCTCCATCAAAGTTTGAGCCATCTGGCTGCCGAAGGCTTTTTCCAAAACATTTCTTGCATATTCTGTTCCGCCTTCGGTCATAACCTTTTGGGTTAAGCAAAGCTGGTAAAAATCATTTAATATTTCTTCGGTTTCGTCCGGAGTGATTTGTCCCATTTTTGCTATCTCATAGGTTATCATTTCTATTTCTTCTTCACGCAGATACCTGTAAATTTGTGCTGCGTCTTCTGCACCCATTGAAACTATAACTGCCGCCGCCTTTTGAGCAGAAGGCATATTTGTTTCGGTTATAGCCATTATTCATCTTCCCCTTTAAGCCATATTCTGAGTAATTGAGCAACGATTTCCGGATTTGTGGTAGTAAAGTCTTTGATTTCTTTTTTGAGCTGAATTTCCTTGGTTTCAACCACATCCAAAGGCTGAATTTCCTGTCTGTATTCCCCATCTTCGCCTTCATCGGTATCCATATCTGCATCTGTAATTCTTCCAAATTGAGTTTGGGCGTTTTCCATTCTTGCTCTTTGAAGCTCTTTAAGTTCTTCTTCAAGATCTTTTTGTTCTTTCTTTGCTTTTCTCTTTCTTGCAAAGGCTGTAATAATAACTGCCACAACAACCAAAATAAGAAGTATTCCTGCACCTATAAGGGACATATATGTAATTTTCTGCATTTGTGCAACAGCCGGGTCAACCTCGTCATTAATAAACTTAATGCCCATAACACTTACATTGTCCACATCTATTCCTGCGGCTTTAGCAACTATATTAACCATATTCTGGTTTTCTTTTTCGGTCATATCCTCTTTGTTGATAAGAACTGCCACAGTCATTTCAGTAACGGAGTAACCGTCCTTTTCATACTGTTCAAGCAATGAGTTTACAGCATAATCAATGCTCTTGTCTTTGCTGATTATAGTTTCTTTGTTAGATTGGTTTTCGGGATATTCGGGAACATCTGCATTGTCGTTTTCTCCCGGTACACCTTCTGCCAAACTGTTTTGATTTATAACCTGTTTTTCCTCTTCATGGGTAGTCATGCCTTTTTCATTTCCGGTAATTGTATCCGTAGTGGAAGGAGTATAGTTCTTGCTTTCGCTCCTTCTTATATCGTAATCCAGCTGTACACTTGCACTGACTGCCACATTTTTCTTGCCGTAAACCTGTTCCAAAGGTGTTCTTACTTTGCTTACAAGCATGGCATCCAGTTGTCTTTGCAGGTCAAGTCTAAGTTTATATTTATCTCTTTCCTTGTCCCCTTCGTTTGTAAAAGAGTTTTCGTCGTATTCAAGAGGCTTGCCGTTGCTGTCAACTATGGAGATATTTTCTGTGCGCAGACCGGGAACTGATTTAGCTACAAGTTCCATAATACCCTTTATCTGTACAGGAGTAATAATTTCTCCCGGAACAGGGTCAAGCATAACAGATGCAGATGCATCCAGTCTGTTTTCCTGAAGCACAAAATCATCCTGTGTAGGCAAATTGATTATAACATAAGCATTTCTTATACTGTTTATAGTTTTTATAGCTGTTACTATATGTTCCTGAAGCATTATTTTAGCATAGGTCTGCATTTCATAGTCGGTGGACATGAAGTCTATATTGTCTGTCAAATAATTGTAGTTAAGACCGGTTTTAGGATAGCCTTCAATAGCCATCTGCATTTGAAGATCTGCTGCTTTTTCCTTAGGAACCATAATGGTATTGTCCTGAATCTTGACATTTTCGCCGTTTTCTTTAAGCTTTCCGTAAATAAGCGCTGTTTCTTCACTGCTTAGTCCACTGTAAAGAACAGTGTAGTCTACCCTGTTTAAAAGCAAAGTCAGGAACAGGGAAATCATAAAAATTCCTGTTACTCCGGCAACTAAAATAAATCTGCTCTTCTTGGAAAGGTTAGTCCAAAAACTTTTTATTTTTTCTAAAATTTTCTTTATCTGTTCCACTGTATTTTTTAGGCCGCAAATTGACTTTCAGCACCTGCGGCCCTGCCTCCCCTGTTAAATATAAGACTAAATACCCATTCTCATAATTTCGTTATATGCGTCCAGAGCCTTATTTCTAAGCTCAATGGCAAAATCCTTCGCAAGGGAAGCTTTATTTGCGTTTATCATTATATTGTGCAGATCATCTGCTTTACCCAAAGCAAGATTTATTGTATCCTGTTTTTTTACAGCATCTGTTTGCTTTACATTATCTATAGCTGCATCAAAAATTTCTTTAAAAGGGATTGCCACACTGTTGTTTTTGGTTTCTTTTACATTTTGTTCCGGTTGAATTTCGGTAATACTTTTAAGTCTCTCAAAAGGTACTATATGCATAAAAAATCCCTGCCTCTCTTAAAATATTTATATTATCTTCCTATTTGCAAAGCATCTCCCGCCATTTTTTTTACGGCATTAACTGCGTTAATATTTGCCTGATAGCTGGATGTAGCTGACATCATGTCAATCATTTCTCTGATTGTATCCACATTGGGCATCATTACATAGCCTTCTTCGTTGGCGTCCGGATGACCGGGATCATATTTAGGAATAAGCGGAGCGTCATCTTCAAATAATTTTTTTACTCTTACGCCGCCTCCGGGTACTTTTGCGGTTTCTCTGCCCAAAACGTCCTTAAATGTTCTGGGACCTATTTCCTGAAAAACAACCTGTTTTCTTCTGTAAGGTGTGCCGTTTTCTGTCCTTGTGGTGTCTACATTGGACATATTTTGAGCTATAACTTCCATCCTGAACCTTTGTGCAGTAAGGCCTGATGCACCTATATTAAGTGAATTTAAAAATGACATATTTACTTAACCCCCTTATCTTCCGCCCTTGATTACCGAACGTAATCCGGCCAAGTGGCTGCTTATCTGTCTTGTCAGAAATTCGTATTGGATAGATGTAATATCCATCTCCAAAGCTTCCTTATCCATATTTACATTATTCTGGTCGGCTCTCAGTGAAGTTTCGTTTTTTACCTTTACCTGTGCCAAAACAATATCTTCTTTTTCCGCTTTTTCGTTTCGCTGAGTTCCTTTTTTCTGTTCACGCTTTAATGTTTCGGCAAACTCAACATATTTTGCCTTGTAAAAGGGCGTGTCCTTATTTGCAATATTGTCAGAAATAACTCTTTGCTTGAGCCAAAGTGCATCCAATGATTTTGTCATCAGATTCATTTGCGGGCTGTCTAAAAACCACATAATTTTCACTCTCTTTTCTTAAAAATAAATATAGAAATTTATGCCGAATTACATAAAATTGTAGTCTTTTCTGTCGATATATGAAATATATTTTCTTATTTTATTAATGATAATTTAATATCAATGATTTGTCAAGTTCTATATTATTCATAACATTTTTGGGAAAAAACAAACCCGAGTTTATTTTTTAGTAATATTCTTATATAATATGTATAATAATCTCATGTTTATGGAATATAATGTAACTGTTTTTTATTATAATATCCTTACTTGTAAAACGCTTTCACAATAATTTGGTAACTTATACAAAAATATTGTAAAATGTATCAATATTTTCGTCATAGCTTTGTTTTAAAATTTTTTTATATATGCTAAAGTTTCTTATATTTGTTCCGATATAAAACATGAGGTGTTATGTATGAGAATAGAACTTAATAATATTTTTAACCTAAACAAATTAGCCAAAAGCAATGTTAATGCCGCAAAAACAAAAAGCGGCAGTACTTCAAGTTCCTTAAATCAGGACATTATAGAAATTTCTTCAAAGCAGGCTCCAAAGAATTATTCTTTGTCTGAAACCAAAAAACTTGTGATGAATGAAATTGAAAAAGACTGTGATATAAATAGACTGGCCCAAATCAAGGAAAGTGTTAAAAACAAAACCTACAACATTCCTTCCGAAAAAATAGCTTCTTCCATGCTTTTGGGTGAAGGAATCATAATTTAGCAGCATACTCTGATCTTCTTTATAAGGATAAATTCTAAGCAGGGAGTGAGAAAATGAATCCATTTGACAGGCTTGCTTTTAATTTGGAAAGTCAGCTTGAAAACTATAACAGACTTATAGATTTGGAACTCATAAAGGTTGAGTCCCTTTATCAAAATGACATAGAAAAACTTAAGACAATTACAGACCAGGAAGAAGAACTTCTGAAAACCCTCACATTGTTAGAAAGAGAAAGAATTGCTCTTGTTTCTGCAATGGGATTCAGTGGCATGACAATGTCGCAAATTCTCCCCAGAATAGCTCCTTCAAATGAAAAACAACGTCTTAACACCACATTCAGCCAGCTCAGACAGACTCTTTCAAAATTAAAAGAAACCAACGGTATTTCAAAAAATCTTACCGAAATAAGAATAAGAGATACCGAGCTTGCTATAAAAGCTATGACACCGCCTCCCAAACTGGTAGTTTATAACCACGATGGAACGGTGCAGAAAAATGAACCGGAAAAAGAAAAGTCTAAACACACATTTAAAAATCAAAGAATTTAAATAATTAGATTTAAACCGAGATTTTAAATTCTTTACATAATAAAAAAATCTGCCTAATTGTAATTGGAGGAAATTATATATGAGACCGACTTTCTTGGGATTTGAAACAGGAAGAAGAGCCATTATGGCTTCTCAAAAGGGAATTGATATTACAGGACACAATGTATCAAACTCAGCTAACAAAAACTATACCAGACAGCGTGTGGATGTTTACTCTGTTTATCCATACAGTGCAGGCTACAGATACACCACAGGTATAAAATCAGTGGCAGGTCAAGGCGTTGGAATTTCAGGTATAGGACAAGTAAGAGACCCCTACCTTGACAACCACTTCAGAATGGAATATCAGGAATTTTCCAAACTTGATGTCATGTCAGACGGACTTTCACAGGTAGAAGATGTTTTGGACGAAGTTACTTCCAAACACTTTACCGAAAATCTGGACGAAATGTTTGCACAGCTCCAGAAACTTTCCAAAGATGCTGACAGACCCGAATTTGCAAACATTTTAGTCAGCAAAAGCAAGGAACTTACATATATATTCAACACATATGCAAATGACCTTAGTAAATCTATGCAAAAACAAAAATATGAACTGGACAATAAAATCATGAAAGTCAATGACATTGTCAAAAAAATAGCCAGTTTAAATAAAGATATCAGAGATGAATATGTGGCAATAAGCCTTGGTTCACAATCTGCATTGGGTCCGAGAATTAATGAAACCTATGGTCCAAATGAACTGCTTGATGACAGAAATGCCCTGCTTGATGAACTTTCCGGTCTTGTAAATATTGAAGTAATACCAAAAGATGATGGTACTGTAAATGTAAAAATGGGCGACTTAATGCTTGTTGAAAAATTTGAATCCGGAAAATTGACCATAGACCCGGGTGCATCCGCTCCTGTGGATTTTTCAAGCAACTTTAAAATAACCTTTGAAGGAAAAAAAGCCGATGGCACAGAAATTAAAAAAGCCGACGACTTTGATGTAATTAAGAACAACTGCTTAACTGCCGGTGAACTCAAAGGTTATATGCAGATACTTACAGGAAAAGGCGATTACGCAGATACAAAAAACGGTGAAAACAATACATTCCAGGGACTTCCTTATTACATGGAAATCGTAAACTCTTTTGCAAGAACCTTTGCTGACGCATTTAATAATGCAAACAGAGTATCTGTACCAAATGCAATGGAGCTTTTTGTGTTTGATCCTGATAAGGAGCCAAATTCAGCTGCAAACATCAGAGTAAATCCCAGGTGGATTGACGATCCTCTCGGTGGTCTTCAATCAGGACTTAAACCTGATGCTGGTGATTCGGCTAACAATAATATTTTGGCAATGATTAAAGTATTTGACCAAAAATTGAGCTTTACCCGTCCCGGACAAACAAAACCTGACGGTACTCCTGTAGAAGAGCTTAACGGTACATTTAAAGAATACATAAAATACTACACCTCTAAACTGGGACAGGATGTAAGTTTTTATGGAAGTCTTGCTGAAAACAGAGGCATGGTTTCAGGTTCAGTTGATGATCAGCGTCTTAGCGTAAGTTCCGTTGACCTCAACGAAGAGGGTTTAAATATGATGATGTACCAAAAATCATTTAATGCAGCTTCAAGATTTGTAACTGTATTGGATCAAGCTTTGGATACAATTATTAATAACATGGGAATAGTCGGAAGATAACTGCATTAACTAATACAAAACATATATATTGACAGGAGTGAACTACAATGAGAGTAAGCCAGAGAATGATGCGAAACCGCTACCTCACCAATTATAATAACAACCTTTCTAATTTGGATCGTTTGATGCGCCAAAATCAAACTTTCAGAAGATTTGAAAGAACCAGTGAAGATGTTGTCAACTCAACTCATGCACTGACAATAAGAGATGACCTTGCAAGAAGTGAGGCTTATAAATCAAATGCCGAAGAAGCAAAAGGCTTTTTTGAATCCGCTGAAACATCTTTAATGACAATTAATGATATCTCCAAAGATGTTTATAATAAGCTTATTTATGGTATGAATGACCCTTCCGGAGATGCAGGAAGAGAAATTTTGGCTCGAGAAATCCGTACATTTGCAGATGAAGTTTTAAAAGTTGCCAATACAGACTATGCAGGAAGATATGTATTGGGTGGATCAAATAACTCTGAGCCTCCTTTTGCTTTGGACAAAAACGGCAAACTTACATTTAATGGTGATCCTGTGGACAAAAATAACCCTGCTACAGGTAAACCTTACACCGATTTGGAACTTGTTACTGCTTTCCCCAAAAACAACGAAATATACATGGATTTGGGATTGGGTCTTAAAATAGACAACAACGGTGAAATTGACAAATCCTCCGCAGTTGTTATTTCAAACTCAGGAATAAGGGCTTTGGGTCATGGTGTTGACAAAGATGGAGATCCTCGCAATATTTATTCACTGTTTAACAAAATTGCTGACACATTGGATCCTGCAAAAGGTTCTTTTGATCATGAAGAGGCCGGTAGACTTTTGGAAAAGCTCAAAGATGCACAATCCAATTTAATGCTTGATGTAACAAAACTAGGTGATAAGTGCAACTTTATGGATTTTAATGTTAAACGCTTTAATGATAATATACTGGGACTGCAAAAGGGACAAAACATTGCTGAATCGGTAAATCCCGCTGAAGTTATAATAGATATGAAATCCTATGAATACATTTATAAATCAACTTTAAGTATGGGAACAAAACTACTTCAGCAATCTATATTTGATTTCATGAACTAAATCATTAAAATTTTACTTGAAAGGAGAAATTTGATTTATGGAGCAGTTGCTGACTATTAAAACTACACCTATAAGTTTAAAATATGATATTACACCCGCTTCTATTGAACTGAGTCAACCTAAAGCTCAGGCTCACCCCACAAGAGAACAGGGCGGTCTGGAAATGAGAAGCGAACAAATAAAAGTTCAAATAAACTCATATAATTGCAGAAAATACTATGGCTTTAAAAACACTCGAGATTTGACAAATGATTATGCTGAAAAAGGAAAAATAAAACAACAAGAAGGCGTTTCTAAGATTGTTTCCGAAGGAAATCAAATGGCTGACGCTTTGGCTGTAGAAAATGATAAGATTATATCACAACTTGCTTATCAGAATTTCTCCGGCAAGACTGTAGAAACCGTTATGACTTTCATACCAGGCGAAAAACCTGATATTTCATGGAAGGGCGGCACCTTAGATATTTCCTATAAACCGGAAAAAATAAGAGCAAACTGGGAAATACAAAAAAACAAATACAAATATATTCCCGGAAGTTTTAAAGTTACTGTTGAGCAATATCCTTCTATTGAAATTACCTATACCGGCAGCCCAATATATGTTCCGCCAAGTGCAGACCCAAATTACAAACCCATAGATGAAAAGGCGTAATTGATATTATCAGGAGGATTCTATGACAAAAATAATGACTCGTGATTTTGGGGAAATAGAAATAGATAAAAAAGAAATTTTATATTTCCCCAATGGCATATATGCTTTTGAAGATGAACATGAATTTATTTTAATATCAAGCGACGAGTTGGAAAGTATTTACTGGCTCCAGTCAGTAAATACTTCAAATTTGTGTTTTATTGTTTTTGATGCAAATACCGTAATGCTGAATTATTCACCTGTTTATCCGGAATCTTGCCTGGATGTTATTGATGCAAAACCACAAGATGATTTAAGATACCTTGTAATCAGTGTTATTAAAGATGATTATACAAAATCTACAGTAAATTTAAAAAGCCCTATTGCGGTCAACATGAAAAATAATAAATGTGTACAGCTTATTTGTGATAACGAAGATTATGAGGTTAAACATCTTCTAATCTCCAAAAATTCATAAGGGGGATTGTAAATTGCTAGTTATAACCAGAAAAGGCGGGGAATCTTTCCAAATAGGCGATGATATTACCGTTCATATCCTTAAAGTAAACGGAAATTTGGTTAAGATAGCTATTGATGCCCCTAAAAATTACAATATAGCTCGTTCTGAGCTTATTGAAATACATGATGAGAATAAAAAAGCTGCCAAAACTAATAATATTGACAAAATCAATATGGCTAATCTCATAAATTCCTTAAATAACAAAAAATAATATAT
>JAHHUA010000040.1 GCA_020024235.1 Oscillospiraceae bacterium | reverse complement strand
ATAAAAGAAACCAAGAAAGAAACAATGTCCGATAAAATTTTTAACCGAATAAGCAGATTTTTTACCAATGAAAATGAAAATGAAATTGAACCACCTTTTTCAGATAATGACAAAACAAAAAATTAACAAATTTATGCTGACAATTATTGAGAGTTAAGAAATTTATTCTTAGCTCTTAGTTTCTTTATAAGAATAAAAGCAATTTCAGGGGAAAATTTAGTACAGAATGTCGAAAAAAATATTAAATTACCAAAAGTATATAATTTTTACTATGCAATCATATTTTAATAAGATTTGATATAGAATTTAAGAGAGATATTTACACAGAATTTAAAGCGGGGAGGTGAGCTTTTGGATAAAATAACTGGTCCTGAAGTGAGAAATAGAACAAAGATTGTAATAAGTGTGCTTGTATTATTGTTTATAGTTTTAGTGGTAAGACTTTATCAAATTCAAATTATAAATGGTGAACAATATCAAAAAGATGCTCTTAGCAGTCAGATGACTTCTGCAATGATTTCCGCTGAAAGAGGAAATATTTATGATAGAAATATGAATACTTTAGCTCAAAGTGAACAGGTTTATGATGTTTGCATTTCACCTATGGAAATAAAGGCTGAAAATATAAATGAACTTACCGATATTTTTTCAAAAATGCTTGATGTGGAACCGGAAAGAATAAGAAAAGCCTGTGAAAACAAAAAAAGCCAATATTTTGTGGTAAAGTACAAAGTACCGAAACTCAAAGCAGAAGAAGTTTTAGATTATTCGAGAGAGAAAAAAATAAAAGGTGTATTCCTTCAGGAAAATACCCGCAGATTTTATCCATATGGCAGTCTTGCATCTACGGTTTTGGGATTTACCAACTCTGAAAACAACGGAGCTTATGGTTTGGAAGCTTATTATAACAAAACCCTCAGAGGCAAAAAAGGAAGAATTATAACTGCTACAAATGCAGCAGGATCTTATATGCCTTATAACTATAAACAGATTTACGAAGCAGAAGAGGGCAACAGCTTGGTTTTGACAATAGATGAATCAATTCAGCATTTTGCAGAAAAGCATTTGGAAGAAGCTGTAAAAGAATACGATGTAAGAAACAGAGCAAGCTGTATAGTTATGGATGTTAAAACGGGCGAAATTTTAGCTATGGCAAATAAACCTGACTTTGACCCCAATGAACCCTATGAATTAGGGGACAGCAGAATAAAGGCAGAACTTGAAGAACTTAAAGGTAAAGATGAAGAACTTTACAACGAAAAAAAGAAAGAAGCCTGGTATGCTCAGTGGCGAAACAAAGCTGTCAGTGACCCATATGAACCGGGTTCCGTATTTAAAACCCTAACAGCGGCAGCAGCATTGGATTTACATATTGTTGACCCCTATTCCGAAAGATTTTCCTGTCCCGGATACTATGTGGTGGGAAACAGGCGTGTCGGATGCTGGAAAACATCGGGACATGGAAATATAACCTTTGCTCAGGCTATAAAATACTCCTGTAACCCTGTGTTTATGCAGATGGGGCAAAGACTGGGCGGCGAAAACTTCTACAATTATTTTGAAGCTTTTGGTTTAACCAAACCGACAGGAATTGATATGCCGGGTGAGGCTGACAATGCAGGGCTTGTTCACTACGAGGAAACACTTTCCGCAGATGGCAGTGTGGAACTTCCTATCAGTGCATTCGGTCAAACCTTTAAAGTAACTCCTATTCAGCTTGCAACTGCTATAAGTGCTGTGGTAAACGGAGGATATTTAATGGAGCCTCACATCGTAAAACAAGAAATTGATATTCATGGAAATGTACTTTCAACTACAGAGCCAAAGGTAAAAAGACAGGTTATTTCAGAAGAAACATCAAAATTAATGAGAGAACTGCTGGAAGGTGTTGTAAGCGACCAGGTAGGCGGTTCAGGACGAAGCGTATATATGCCCGGTTACAGAATAGGCGGTAAAACCGGAACAAGTGAAAAAACCGATAAAAGAATTGACGGCAGAGTTGCTTACTGGGTTTCATCTTTTATGGGATTTGCCCCTGTAGAAGATCCTCAAATTATGGTTTTGGTACTTCTTGATGAACCGGCTAACGGAAATGTATTCGGCTCTGTTGTAGCATCTCCCGTTGTAGGCGGCATATTGGCAGATACACTGCCCTATCTTGGAATACAGCCCAATTACACAGAAGAAGAAATGCAGACTATGGATATATCGGTGCCTTATGTTACAGGCAAAACAGTTTTGGAAGCCCAAAACAAACTTAACCGTGAGGGACTTAAACATAAAATTATAGGAAAAGGAAAAACCGTTGTTAAACAAGTTCCGTCATCAGGTCAGCCTATTCCCAGAAACGGCGAAGTTATTTTGTATACAACGGAAAATGAAGATGTCAGCACCACTGTTATTCCAAATATAATAGGATATTCGGGACAACAGGCAAATAAAACTTTGATAAATCAGGGATTAAATGTGCGTTTTACCGGTGTTTCAATCAATGCACCGGGCTGTGTGGTTGCTAAAATAGATCCTCCTCCGGGAACGGAAGTGGAAAGAGGTTCAGTAGTTACTTTGGAATTTACAGACCGTGATTTGGCGGGCTAACGGAAGGAATGGTGCAATATATGAGATTATATACTCTGCTTAATAATGTAGAATGCAGCAAAAATACAGCCGATATGGAAATAACCGGGATAACCTCCGATACCCGTCAAATTAAAAAAGGAAATTTATTTATTTGCATAAAAGGATTTAACTTTGACGGTCATACTGCTGCCGAAAAAATGCTGGAAGCCGGTGCTGCGGCTGTTGTAACAGAAAGAGATTTGGGACTTGAAAATCAAATTTTAGTTTCTGACAGCAGAATGGCATATGGTATAATCTGCGGAAATTATTTTAAAAATCCGGCTGAAAAAATGAAAATGGTGGCAGTAACAGGTACAAACGGAAAAAGCAGCACTGTTTTTATGATTAAACAAATACTGGAACATATGGGACATAAAACAGGTCTTATAAGTACGGTACAGTATGAAATAGGTGAGAGAATTTTACCTTGTAAAAATACTACCCCTGATGCTTATACATTTCATTCCATGCTGGCAAAAATGTATGAAAGCGGCTGTGAATATGTAGTTATGGAGGCCTCCTCTCACGCATTGGACCAACATAGATTAGCAGGTGTAACTTTTGAAGTGGGGGCTTTTCTAAATCTTACAGTGGATCATTTGGATTATCATAAAACAATGGAAAACTACTTTCAGGCAAAGAAAAAACTTTTTGATATGAGCCGAAAAGCTGTGGTAAATTATGATGATGAATACGGAAAAAGACTTAAAGACGAACTGAAAGATAAAGCGGTTACCTTTTCTGTTTCCGATGATAATGCGGATTTTACCGCTAAAAATATTGTTTACTCAGCTCATGGCAGTAAATTTGCTTTTGTAGGAAAGAATGTAATAGCCAGAATGGAAACCTGTGTACCGGGAGAATATTCTGTTTCTAATGCTGTTACAGCAGCAGTATGCTGTATGCAGCTTGGATTTAATGCCGAAAAAATTGCCCAGTCTATGAAAAATCAAACCGGTGTACCGGGCAGACTGGAAGTTATTTATGCCGGAAAAGATTTTACTGTTTTGAGAGATTATGCCCATGCTCCCGATGCACTGGAGAAAATGCTTTCCACCATGAGAAAATTTGCCGATGGCAGACTTATAGCACTGTTTGGCTGTGCAGGCTGTCGGGACAGAAAAAAACGCCGTGATATGGGCAAAATAGTTATGGAAAACTGTGATTTTGCGGTGCTCACATCGGATAACCCCAGAGAAGAAGACCCTATGCAGATAATAAACGATACAATTATCGGTATGGAGGATAAAGACAGATATGAAGTAATCCCTGACAGGCTTGAGGCTATAAACAGAACAGTTAATAAATTAAAAAAAGGAGATATTCTGATTTTAGCAGGTAAGGGTCATGAGGATTATCAGGTTTTTGACTACGGCTCTGTATATTTTAACGAAAAAGAGATTGTGCTTGATATTTTAGATAAAAAAATGAGGTAAGAGGTTGTAATATGGAAAAATTGACAATTTCAGAAATAGCAAAGGCTGCTAACGGTACTTATACAAATGACGGTGAAGTTTTAAGAATTATAAGCAATTCCAAAGAAGCAAAAGAGGGGGATTTGTTTGTAGCTGTAAGAGGAGAGAAATTTGACGGCCATAATTTTATTCCCGATGTCATAGAAAAAGGCTGCACCGCTGTTTTATCCAATGAAAAAAACAAATACAAAAATCACAGCGATAAAACCATATATGTTGATGATACCAAACAGGCACTTTTAGATATTGCGGAATATTATAAGGGCAAATTCAGTGTAAAAACTGTGGGTGTTACAGGAAGTGTAGGAAAAACCACTTCAAAAGATTTTATTGCCTGTGTAATGGAATCAAAATATAAAACTTTAAAATCTATTGGAAACGAAAACAATGAAATAGGTCTGCCTAAAACCGTGTTTAATATGGACAGCAGCTATGAAGCCGCAGTTTTTGAAATGGGCATGAGCAATTTTGGAGAAATTTCCAAGCTTACAAAGGTGGCAAAACCCGATATAGGAGTTATAACAAATATCGGAGAATGTCATTTGGAATATCTTAAAACCAGAGAAAATATTCTTAAAGCTAAAATGGAAATATGTGAAGGAATGAAAGACAATGCTCCTCTTATTATTTGCGGAGATAACGACCTTCTTAAAAATGTTACTTCCAGCAGACTAAAAATTATAAAATATGGTATAGAAAATCCTGACTGCTTTATAAAAGCTGAAAATATATCAGAAGTCGAAATGGAAACAAAATTTGATGTAGTTATTGAAAACAACAGATTTAAAGCTGATATTCCGGTTATAGGCATACATAATGTTTTAAATGCACTTGCTGCCATTGCAGTGGGACTGGAATGCGGTATCAGTGTTTCTGAGTCTATTGACGCTCTTAAAAATTATGAACCCTCAGGAATGCGACAAAAAATCTCGGAAATAAACGGTATAATATTGGTTGAGGACTGCTATAATGCCAGTCCCACATCTGTTTCGGCAGCTATGAAAACCTTTGGCAAAATGAATAACAAAGGAAGAAAAATAGCTGTTTTGGGTGATATGCTTGAACTTGGCAGTATATCAAAAGAAGCCCACAGAAATATAGGTGATGTGCTTTCCGAAAATGAAATTCAGGAAGCATTTACCTATGGCGAAGAAATGAGAGCCTGCGCTGCCAGAGCATATGAATTGGGAGTACAGGCAGTAAATTATGATACAAAGGAAGAACTTATTACTGACTTGGTTTCAGAAATAAAGCCTGGAGATGCGATTTGGGTAAAGGGCAGCCGTGGAATGAAGCTGGAAGAAGTGGTGGAAGCCATTCATCAGTTTTTGGGCAAATAAAATCAGAGGTGATATAAAATGTTTGAGGGAAATACAATAAGCGGATGGACACTTTTAGTTACCGCATTAATCGGGTTTGGAGTAACCTCCGTTTTGGGAATATGGCTTATACCTTTTCTCAAAAAATTAAAATTTGGTCAGACAATATTGGATGAAGGACCAAAGTGGCATAAATCAAAGCAAAATACCCCGACTATGGGAGGATTTATGTTTATAATAGGTATTACTGCGGCTGCGGTAATAGGATTTATGATGAATGCCAAAAATAAAGATATAGCATCGGAATATGAAATAATATCTACCGCAAGATTTATTGTAGGTATAATAATGGCACTGGGATTTGGCTTTATAGGATTTGTAGATGACTACATAAAAGTAGTTAAAAAGAGAAATCTCGGTCTTACAGCTAAGCAAAAAATTATAATGCAGTTTATAGTATCTGTTTTCTACCTTGCTACCATGTACTTTGTGGGAGATATATCTACATATGTTTGGGTTCCGTTTATTGGAATTGTAAATTTTGGATTTTTATATTATCCTCTCTGTGTTTTGGGCATGATATTTATAACTAATTCCGTAAACCTAACCGATGGCTTGGACGGACTTAATGCATCTGTTACTTTTTCCTGTGCAGTGGGATTTATGGCACACAGCGTTATAATAGGGCAGGGAATGGAAAACCTGAACATTCTTGCAGTTGCTACAGCCGCAGGCTGTTTGGGTTTTCTTATTTGGAATTTTTACCCAGCAAAAGTGTTTATGGGTGATACAGGATCATTATTCCTTGGTGGTTTGGTGGTGGCTATGGCATTTCAGTCAGGTTCACCGTTAATTCTTCTGTTTTTGGGAATAATTTATATCACAGAATCTCTTTCTGTTATAATTCAGGTTACATCCTTTAAACTTACCGGAAAAAGAGTATTTAAGATGAGCCCATGGCATCATCACTGTGAAATGTGCGGTATGAATGAAGTTAAAATAGTCGGTCTGTTTACCCTTATAAATTTTATAGGTGTGGGACTGGATATTTTAATTACCATATTTAATATAAAATAATGAGGTGAAATTTTGGCTGAAAAAAAGAAGAATAAAAAAATTAAAAACAAGCCTAAATATCATATTTTTTCAAAAGGCGGATCTGTGGACGGAACTTTTTTGTTTCTGCTTCTTGCGATTTTAGGTATTGGTTTGCTGATGCTTTTTTCAGCCAGCTATGCCAACGCTTATTATTATCATAAAAACAGTTTTCACTATATATTAAGACAGTCCATATTCGCAGTGGGCGGTATAATTGCCATGTTTATGGTATCTAAATTTGACTACCGTATATTGAAGAATTTCAGTAACATAGTACTTATTATATCTATATTGCTGCTGATTTTGGTATTTACACAGAAAGAACTTAACAATGCCAAAAGATGGATTTTCATTGGTGAGGATTTGCTCACATTCCAGCCGTCCGAAATTGCTAAATTGGCTGTTGCAATTTACTTTGCAAAGTATATGACAGACAATGAAGACAAAATGGGAGATTTTAAAAAGGGTGTATTTCCTCTTTTGGTATTGACAGGTGTATACAGTATTCTTCTTATATTGGAACCTCACCTTTCAGCTACAATTATTGTAATTTGTATAGCCGGAATAATGATGTTTATAGGCGGAACAAAAGTCAGTCATTTGTTTATGCTTGGCGGAAGTCTTGCCTTGGGGTTCCCACTGGCAGTATTTGCACTTGGAAAATGGGACAGATTGATGACCAGAGTAAACTATTGGCTGAATCCTTTTTCTGCTGCCCAAGATGAAGGTTATCAGGTAATTCAGTCCCTGTATGCCATAGGTTCAGGGGGACTTATGGGTGTGGGAATAGGGGATTCCAAACAAAAATACCTCTATTTGCCCGAACCTCAAAACGACTTTATATTTTCTATAATTTGTGAAGAGATAGGTTTTGTGGGAGCTACTTTATTGCTGGCACTTTTTGTGGTATTTGTATGGAGAGGATTTTCCATAGGTTTAAAATGCAAGGACAGATTTGGAAGTTTGCTTTGTATTGGTATTATATCACAGGTGGGTATACAGGTTATATTTAATGTTGCGGTTGTAACAAATACAATACCAAATACAGGTATATCTCTGCCTTTCTTTTCTTATGGAGGTACTTCCCTTATGATGTTGCTGGCTCAAATGGGAATAATACTGAGTATATCAAGAGAAAACAACATTGAGGATAAGGAGGAATAATATGAAAATTTTATTTGCCTGTGGAGGTACAGGCGGGCATATAAATCCCGCTATTGCTGTTGCAAACTATATAAAAAATCTTTATCCCCACGCCGAAATACTTTTTGCGGGAAATCCCAACGGTATGGAGGCAAGACTTGTGCCAAAAGCGGGATTTGACTTTGAACCTATTGAAGTTATGGGTTTTGAAAGATATATTTGTTTGAGAAATATTAAGCACAATATAAAGGCAGTAAAATGCCTTTTAACTTGCAAAAAGAGAGCTAAAACCATAATTTCCCGATTTTCTCCTGATGTAGCAGTGGGAACAGGTGGATATGTTTCCGCACCTATACTGAAAACAGCTCATGATATGGGTATAAAAACTGTAGCACATGAGCAAAACGCATATCCGGGAATTTCAAATAAGCTTAATTTTAAATTTGCAGATAAAATTCTTTTGGCAGTGGAAGAAGCTAAAAAATATTTACCTGACGGATGTGAGTATATAATCACTGGAAATCCTGTCAGAGAAGAAATAATAATGGCAGACCGTGAAAGTGCCAGAAATAAACTGGGAGTGGGAAACAGGAAATGTATTCTCACTTTCGGTGGAAGTTTGGGAGCAGGTAAAGTAAATGAGGCTGTAGCAGATATAATAAAATGGCACAGCAACAGAGATGACATATATCACATTCATGCCACCGGAAAAAAAGGATATGATGGATTTTTTAAACTTTTGGAAGATAAACACATAAACTACAAAAATAATCATACGGAAATAAGGGAATATATAAATGATATGGCTGAATGTATGGCGGCGGCAGATTTGGTGATAAGCCGCAGCGGAGCCATATCTTTAAGTGAAATTCAGGCAGCGGGAAAAGCCTCAATTCTAATACCCTCTCCCAATGTAGCGGAAAATCACCAATATCATAATGCCAAAGTTATGGCAGACAGAAATGCAGCATATTTAATTGAGGAAAAAGAGTTAACCAATGAAAGTATAATTAAAGCCACCGAAGAAATTTTGGAAAATCCCGCAATTATGAAGAAACTTGGGAAAAATGCCTCAGATATGGCATATTTAGATGCCAACAAGAGAATAAGTGACAATATTTTAGAGCTTATAAAAAACAAATAAAAGCCATATTTAAAATAAAAATCAATGTTTATTCACCAAAATATGAATTTAGGCATAGTATGCTTTTGCAGAGAAGTTTTCTGACTTATAAGCAAAGGGTGAATCATATGTCTAAATATATTATAGAAGGCGGCAAAAAAGCCCGGGGTGAAATTGTTGTAAACGGAGCAAAAAATTCAGCTCTGCCTATATTATCAGCATCGGTTTTATGTAATAAATGCATAATACATAACTGCCCCGGACTTACCGATGTAAATGCTGCATTAAATATTTTGGAACATTTGGGCAGTAAATATAAAATAGAGGGAAATACTGTCATTTTGGACAACAGTAATATTGTAAACAACAATATTCCCGATGATTTAATGCGTGAAATGAGATCTTCCATTGTGTTTATGGGTGCTGTTATTTCCAGGTGTAAAGGTGCTGAAATAAGTTATCCCGGTGGCTGTGAGCTGGGGCCCAGACCTATTGATATGCATATATCCGCCATGAAAAAGTTCGGAGTTTCCATAGAGGAAAAAGGTGGATATTTACAATGTAAAGTTAAAGACAAATTAAAGGGCTGTGTTATAAATCTTCCCTTTCCCAGCGTGGGTGCTACAGAAAATGCAATGATTGCTGCAGTAAATGCCGATGGAAATACCACTATCTATAATGGTGCCAGAGAACCTGAAATTTTAGATTTGGCAGATTTTCTAAATAAATGCGGTGCAAAAATTTCCATTGACAAAACAGGTACAATATATATAGAAGGTGTAAAAAAGCTTTGCGGAGAAGCTGAGCACACTGTGATTTCCGACCGTGTGGAAGCAGCTACATTTCTGTGTGCTGCTGCAGTTACCAAAGGTGAAATAATGCTGAAAAAAGCAAGAGCGGAACATTTGACATCTGTTTTACCTGTATTTGAAGAAATGGGATGTTTTATAAAATCTTCATCTGATGGAATTTACATCAAAGGCACTGAAAATCTCAAAGCTCCAAAACTTATAAGAACCATGCCGTATCCCGGATTTCCCACAGATATGCAGTCCCCTTTAATGTCAGTGGCATCAGTTTCCGAGGGAACTTCGGTATTTGTGGAAAATATTTTTGAAAGCAGATATAAACATGTGGCTGAACTTACACGTATGGGAGCTAATATTAAAACAGAGGGAAAAGTAGCTATAGTTACAGGTGTTCCCCGTCTACATGGTGCAGTTACAAGATGTACTGACCTGCGAGGTGGTGCTGCAATTTGTATTGCTGCATTAAATGCAGAAGGAATAACACAGGTAAATGAAATAAGTCATATCGAAAGAGGATATGAAAATTTTGACGGAAAATTAAAAGCCCTGGGATTAGAAATAAAAAGGGAGAGATAACTTTGAAAGAAGAGAGAACCATAAATAATTCCAAATCCCGAAAAAAGAAAAAATCGGGGTTTAGAATATATATTTTTATGGCGTTCGCTTTATTTTTTGCCACGGCATTTTACTTGGCAACAAATAAATATTTTATGATTGAAGATATTTTGGTTTCGGGCAACAATAAATATGCTAATGAAGAAATTATTGCCTGCTCTCAAATAAAAAAGGGTGATAATTTATTCAAAATAAAACCTAAAAAAATAAAACAGAACCTTATAGATAAATATGAATATATACAGGATGTAAATATAAAAATAACATTTCCTACAGCAGTTATTTTACAGATAAAGCAGGCAGAACCCTATGCTTTGTTTAAAGATAAAGATGATTTTTTGCTTATAAGTGAAAACGGCAGAGTTTTGGAAAGAACCAATGTTTTGGTAAATACCAAAATGCCCATTGTTATGGGTATGGGAAAAATAAAATCCACAACAAAAAGTGTAAAAGCAGTATCTGATGAAATATCTGATGAAAATTCCCAACAAAATGATGAGGAAAATAAACAATCCAGCAGTCAGGAAGCAAGTCAGGAAAATAGTGAATCAAATGATGAGGAAAGTCAAAATATAAGTCCGTTTATGGGTGCAAATGAAACATCTGATGATATTTACGGTTTTCAGCCGGGTGATTATATCTCAAAGGAAAACAGTGAAACACTGGGAATGCTCAGCAGTCTTTTAGCAGCCTTTGAAAAAACTGATTTTGTGGGAGTTACAAAAATAGATATAACAGACAGACTTAATATGAAAATAGTTTATCAGGATCGTCTTTTAATACTTTTGGGAAGTGAAGACAATCTGGAATATAAACTAAATTTCGTAAAACATATAGAAGAATATAATGAAGATACAAATTTTGAAGGAGTGATTGATGCCACAATTCCAAAGCAGCTCAGAGTAAGAGAAATGGATATTGACAGTCTTATAAATGAAGATGAAAATTATTATGATAACTATCAAATACCAGAAATGATAAACAATGAGCCGCCTGAAACACAGGAGAAAAAAGAAGAAATATCAAAGTCAACAGAGAACGAAAAACAAGAAACAAATTAAATTGGAAAGCAGTGATAAGAAAAAATACAATAAAAAAATTTAACCTGAAGATATATGTATTTTAAGCAGAGTATATTGAAAAAAGAAATAATAATCTCTTGATTAATTTATAAAAATGTGGTAAATTAGTATTGTTAGTATAATGTGGTGTAAAACACCTAAGTACAAACTTATGCTTAGGGGGAATGGATAATGCAAATGAATTTTAATATTGATAAAGAACAAACCGAAGGGGTTTGTATAAAAGTGGTAGGTGTAGGCGGAGGCGGCGGAAATGCTGTCAACCGCATGATGGCAGACGGTATCAGAGAAGTTGAATTTATTGTTGTAAATACAGATAAACAGGTTCTTGAAGGTGCAGCAGCACCTAATAAACTTCAAATCGGAGAAAAACTTACCAGGGGAACAGGTGCCGGCGGTGATCCTGCAAAAGGTCAGGAGGCTGCTGAAGAAAGCCGTGAGGAAATTCAGTCCATACTTAAAGGTGCCGATATGGTATTTATTGCAACAGGTATGGGTGGCGGTACAGGGACAGGTGCATCTCCCGTTGTAGCTAAGCTTGCTCATGATATGGGAATTTTGACTGTGGCTGTAGTAACTAAGCCCTTTGAATTTGAGGGTGCATCTAAAATGGCTTTGGCTGAAAAAGGAATTGAAAAACTAAAAGAACATGTTGACTCCCTGCTGGTTATTCCTAATGAAAGACTTTTGCCGGATGATGATGAGGATGAAGATATAACTCTTGCTGAAGCTTTTGCTTTGGCAGATAATGTTTTAAGCCGTGGTGTTCAAAGTATTTCCGACCTTATCCAAATTAAAGGTGAGGTTAACCTTGACTTTGCAGATATTACTTCTGTAATGAAAGACGCAGGCTATGCTCATATGGGTGTAGGTGAGGCTCAAGGTAAGGACAGAGCTATTGTTGCTGCTCAAGCTGCTGTAGCATCTCCGTTATTGGAAGGAAAAATCGACGGTGCAAGACGCGCAATTCTTAATATTACTGTTTCAGAAGGCGTTGGTATTAAGGAAATTAAGAAAGCATCTACACTTGTTAAATCTCTGCTCAGTGAGGGTGTAAGACTTAAATGGGGTACTACATATGACGAAAGCCTTGGCGATACCATGAGAGTAACTGTTATTGCTACAGACTTTGAAACCAGAGAAAAAACAGACGCTTTTGACATCCCGGAGTATACATTTAAAGCTCCCGTAAAGGCTAATGAAACTGTTTCCGGCTATAAACCCATTGTTCCCTCAGTGGCTGTAAAAGAAGAACACATTGAGGAAGAAACTGTTCCACAGCCTGTTGAAGAGGAGAAAAAAAAAGAGCCAGAGCTCCCTTTTAAACCTGAAATAGCTGAATTAAAACAACCATCTGAACCTTCTTGGAAAGCAAACGAAGAAGATGATGATTATTTTAATGTTTTGATGTCATTTTTTAATAAGGATAAATAAATTTTAAAAATATCTAAAAAAGTATTGACAAATAGTTTAAACTATGATATACTGATAAGGCACTCAAGAGAATGCCTTATATATCGCGGAGTGGAGCAGCTAGGTAGCTCGTCGGGCTCATAACCCGAAGGTCGTTGGTTCAAATCCAGCCTCCGCA
>JAHHUA010000004.1 GCA_020024235.1 Oscillospiraceae bacterium | reverse complement strand
GAATTAAGATGAACTTCCACTTCAAAGGTTTTATCATGGTCAGGGCCTTCTTCTTTAACTAAAACATAGCTTAATTTTTCTTCCGGATTTTGTTGGATAATTTCCTGGAGAATAGTTTTATAATCTTTAAAACTTAAACGCTTTTCATTTTCCAAAGCATCTTTTACAAATGGAAGTATAAAATTTGCGGCAGGTTCCATTCCGCCGTCCAAATATATGGCAGCAATAACTGCTTCAAAAGCATCAGCTAAAATGGAAGGTCTTTCTCTGCCGCCGTTCATATCCTCACCTTTGCCTAATTGCAGATATTTTCCTAAATTTATTTTTAAGGCAAATCTATACAAAGATTTTTCGCATACAATAGCGGCTCTGAGTTTAGTTAAATCTCCTTCTGCCAAATGGGAGTGATTAAACAAAAAATCTGAAACTACAATGGAAAGTACCGCATCTCCCAAAAATTCCTGTCTTTCGTTATGGGTGATTTTTTCCTTTGATTCATTGGCATAGGATGAATGAGTCAAAGCTATATTCATGTATTTTTTATTTTTAAATTTATATCCTATTACTTCTTCAAATGTCATAAATTTTCTCCTTTCTGCATTTTTAATAAAAACATAATAAATTATGATTATTTCAGATTTTTAAGTTTTACCCTGTGAACTTCGTATTTGCAAAGAAAAGCACATGGTAAAACCTAAAAGTATGATTTTTTTAAAGCTGCTGTAAAAAGTCCTAATAATCCAGATATAAACTAAATTACAGCAGCTTTAGTATTTTATTGTTCTATGGGTTCTGTGTTTGTTTCTTTTGTTTCGATATTTAGTTTTTCCAAAGACTGTGAAATTTCACCCGATACATTTTGTTCAACACATAAAATAGCTTGTCTTACAGCATTTTTAAAGGCTTCAGGGTTGGAATTTCCATGAGCCTTAATAACAGGCTTTTTAAGCCCCAAAATAGGTGCACCTCCGGCTTTTGAGGTATCCATAAGTTCTTTTATTTCACCAATTCCGTCTTTTACACACAAAGCTCCCATTTTTGTAAGCATATTTTTCTTAAATATCTTTTTGAGCTTTTTGCCGAAGGAAATAGCCATACCCTCAGTAATTTTAAGAGCTATATTTCCCGAAAAACCATCAGTTACTGCAACATCACATTCACAGAGGGGAAGTCCTCTTCCTTCCACATTACCTATAAAATTAACCGGAGATTTTTTAAGAATCTGATAAGCATTTACCTGAAGTTCCAGACCTTTTGTTTCTTCCGTACCTATGTTGAGAAGTCCCACTCTTGGGTTTTCTCTGCCTAGAATTTTGTTCATATAAGCACTGCCCATTACAGCAAACTGTGCCAGCATTTCGGGGCGGCACTCGGAGTTTCCGCCTGCATCTATAAGAAGATATGAGTCATGTTCTCCTGCAAGTGTTGGTACAACAGTACCGATTGCAGCTCTTTTTATACCTTTAATTCTGCCTACAACAGTAGTAGCCCCGACTATTAAAGCACCTGTACTGCCTGCAGAAACAAAGGCATCAGCTTCATCATTTCTCAGTTTATAAAGTCCTACACTCATAGAACAGTCCTTATATTTTCTCACAATTAAAGAAGGTTCTTCCTCCACCGGAATTACTGTGGGAGCATGAACTATTTCAATTCTGTCAAGGGATATATTATGTTCTTTTGCCATATCTTTCAGCTTATTTTCATCACCTGTAACAATTATATCCACATTATATTCTTTTACTGCCATTGCGGCACCCAAAAGTACATCTAAGGGTGCATTATCTCCGCCAAATCCGTCAATTACAATTTTCATAGCGTTAAAAATTCCTCTCTTTCAGGTATTCTTTTAAATCCGCAATTCCTCTTTTTGCTGTTTCCTCATATCTCAGTGATTTATCTCTTATTCTTTCGGGCATTTCAGGGAGTATTCCCATATTGCAGCCCATAGGCTGAAAGTTTTCATTGTTTTCATCGCTTATATAGGCTGCCAATGCTCCAAGCATAGTGGTTTTGGGAAGAATAAGCTGTTCATTTCCTTTAAGTCGACGACTCATATTTATACCCGCTAAAATTCCCGATGCCGCTGATTCTATGTAACCTTCCACTCCGGTAAGCTGCCCCGCAAAATAAAGTCCCTCTCTGTTTCTTATTTCAAAAGTGGGGTTTATAAGTTTTGGTGAATTTATAAATGTATTTCGGTGCATTATTCCGTAACGCATAAATTCAGCATTTTCAAGGCCCGGTATCATAGAAAATACACGCTTTTGTTCACCGAATTTCAGATTTGTCTGAAAACCCACTATATTATAAATACTGCCTTCTGCATTTTCTTTTCTAAGCTGTACCACTGCCCATGGTCTTTTGTCGGTTTTGGGGTCTTTTATACCCACAGGTTTTAAAGGGCCGTATCTCATTGTATCAGCACCTCTTTTTGCCATAACTTCAATAGGCATACAGCCTTCATAAACCTTAAAAATCTTCCTGTCAAAATCACTTAAAGGAGCTGTTTTTGCATTTATCAACTCCTCATAAAAAGCCTCATATTCTTCCTTATTAAAAGGACAGTTAATATAATCTGCATCTCCTTTTTCATATCTGGAGGCAAAGAAAGCTTTGTTCATATCTATGCTGTCAAAAGAAACAATGGGTGCCACTGCATCAAAAAAATTTAAATATTCAGTGGAAAAAAGTTTTTTAATATCATTGGACAGATTATCAGAAGTAAGTGGCCCTGTGGCTATAATCACATCACCATGGGGAATTTCATTCACTTCTTCACATACTGTTTCTATCAAAGGGTGAGATTTTATTTTTTCAGTGATATAATCGGAGAATTTTTCTCTGTCCACAGCCAAGGCTCCACCTGCTCCTACAGAGGTTTTTTCCGCCGCTTCCATAGTTATGGAACCTAAAATTCTCATTTCTTCTTTTAACATACCTGCCGCAGAACCAAGTCTTATGGCTTTTAGGGAATTTGAGCAGATAAGTTCTGCAAATCCTTCGTATTTATGGGCAGGTGTATATTTTAAAGGCTTCATTTCAATAAGTCTGACTGAAATATTTCGTTCAGCCAGTGCCCAAGCGGCTTCGCATCCCGCCAAACCTGACCCTATAACCGTAACCATTATTGGTTCTCCTTTTCATATCCGCAGCCTTCTTTAAGGCAGTGTACTTTACCATATTTGCCCATTTTCTTAAAGAGAGTACTGCCGCATTTTGGACATTTATCTTCCAATGGCTTTTCCCAAGTCATGAAATTACATTCGGGATAACCTGCACAACCATAGAAAGTTCTTCCTTTTTTTGATTTTTGAGCTACTATTTTTTTGCCGCACACAGGACAATTACCCGGTACAGGTGTCATGATTTTCTTAGTGAATGTACATTCCGGAAAACCTGAACAAGCCAGGAATTTGCCAAATCTGCCTATTTTAATAACCATTTTCTTTCCACAGACTTCACAAACCTCATCTGTTTCTTCAGCAGGAATTTTAACTCTTTTCCCTTCCATATTTTTTTCAGCCTGAGCCAGTGTTTCGGAAAATTCATAGTAGAAATCCTGTAAAGCTTTTACCCAATCCTCTGAACCTTCTTCCACATTATCAAGACTTTTTTCCATATTTGCGGTAAAATCCACATCAACTATATTTTTAAACTGTTCTTCCATAAGTTCAGTGGTTACATCTCCCAAAACTGTGGGTTTTAATGTTTTCCCTTCTCTTTCCACATAGGAACGCTGAATTACAGTTGTAATTGTAGGTGCATAAGTAGAAGGTCTGCCTATACCGTTTTCTTCCAAAGTTTTAATAAGTGAGGCTTCGGTAAATCTTGCAGGAGGCTGTGTAAAATGCTGGTTAGGTTTAATTTCCTTAACTTTAACAGGATCTCCTTCTATAAGTGGAGGCAATGCTACGCTGTTTTCTTCTTTTTCGTCCTTGCTTTCTTCATAAAGCACAGTGAAACCGTCAAATTCCACTGTGTATCCGGAGGCTTTAAATGTGTAATCCCCGGCTTTAATATCAGCGGAAACCGTATTAAGCAAAGCATTTGCCATTTGTGATGCAATAAATCTTTCCCAGATAAGTTTATATAGTTTAAACTGTTCACTTGTCAAATTCTTCTTTGCTTTATCGGGAGTAAGGTTTGGCATTGTGGGACGAATTGCCTCATGGGCATCCTGTGCACTTGATTTCGATTTATAATATCTGCGTGATGAAGGCACATATTCTTTGGAATAGGTAGAAATAATGTATTCCTCAGCCGCATTCATAGCTTCTTGAGAAACTCTGAGTGAGTCGGTTCTCATATAAGTTATAAGACCTACAGCTCCCATACCGTCTATCTCCACACCTTCATAAAGCTCCTGAGCTGCCTTCATGGTTTTTTTAGCTTGAAATCCCAGTTTTCTTGATGCTTCCTGCTGAAGTGTGGAAGTTGTAAATGGAGGTGCGGGAGATTTTTTTCTCACACCTGTTTTTACTTTATCTATGATAAATTCACTTTCGGAAATTTCATTTAAAATGGCTGTAGCCTGTTCTTCATTTTTAATGGATATTTTTTTGCCGTTATGAGATGCAAGTTTAGCCTCAAACTGTTTACGGCTGCCCTTAGCTGTCATTTTAGCATCAATGGACCAATATTCTTCCGGCTTAAACTTTTTTATTTCTTTTTCTCTGTCCACAATAAGTCTTACTACAACTGACTGAACACGACCTGCAGAAAGTCCTCTTTTTACTTTTCTCCAAAGAAAGGGACTTAACTTATAACCCACAATTCTGTCCAAAATTCTTCTTGCCTGTTGTGCATTAACTAAATTTATATCAATACTGCGGGGATTTTCCATACCGGTTTTTACACCTATTTTTGTAATTTCATTAAAAGTTATTCTGTTGTTATCTGCTAAATCCAAATCCAAAATATGAGCTAAATGCCAGGAAATAGCTTCCCCTTCACGGTCAGGGTCCGTTGCCAGATATATTTTATCAGAAAGTTCTGCTTTGTGCATTAAATCTGCAATAAGATTTTCCTTGCCCTTAATATTTTCATATTTAGGTTCAAAATTATTTTCTATATCAACGCCTATTTTGCTTTTTGGCAAATCTCTTATATGTCCGTTTGAAGCTACTACTTCAAATCCCTCTCCCAAATACTTTTGTATTGTTTTGGCTTTTGCGGGAGATTCCACTATTACTAAATTTGACATTTACATTCTCCTTTATATAAGTTTCACATTATATATTAAACAAATTAATTTTTAAAAATCACAGTCATACAGAAAATTTATTTCCGTTGCTGCTTTTGATTTCACCGAATATCTCCAGTTGAGTTATAGCTGACAAGACTTTTTCCACCGGTATATCAGTCATAACACTGATTTCCTCCTTGGTTTTTTCTCCTTCAGATATACAGTTAAAAACTGCCGCCTGTATGCTGTTTAAATAAGACGGAGCTTTTTTTCTGTGTTTTTTCTCATGACTGACTGTTTCTGTATTAAAACTAATTTGCGAATTTTCATTTTTTATATTTTCTGTTTCTTCTCTTATATTTTCTGTTAATATATAATTTTTATATTCCAGATATTCTTCCAATATATCTTCTGCACAGGTTACAGCCTTAGCTCCCTGCTGAATTAATTTATTTGCACTGTAGCTGTTCTTTTCAAATATACTTCCCGGAACTGCAAATACATCTCTGTCCTGAGAAAGTGCATGTGCAGCTGTTATTAAAGTTCCGCTTTTCTTTCCGGCTTCAACCACACATACACCGGAAGATAAAGCTGAAATAATTCTGTTTCTCATATGAAAATTAAATCCCATGGTTTGAGTACAGGGTTTATACTCTGTAATTACTGCTCCTCCACCGTTTATAATACTGTTTCTTATATCTAAATTAGTTTGAGGATAAGTGTTTTCTATACCGTTTCCCACCACTGCAATAGTTTTGGTTTTATAGTTTAATGCAGTTTGGTGACAAATTCCATCTATCCCCACAGCCAGTCCGCTTACAATTACAACACCTGCTTTGGCTAAACCTTCAGTGATATATTCTGCTGCGGCTTTTCCGTAATTAGTACATTCACGAGTTCCCACCATAGCTATGGATAAATTATTATCCACATCGGGAAGCTTTCCTTTTACATATAAAGTAAGGGGAGGAGAATATATATTTTTAAGTCTGACAGGGTACATGGGATTATCCGGAGTTATTATATCCGCTCCAAATTTGTATGCCTGTTCCTGTATCTTTTTTGCATTTGTTAAAGTAGTATTTTTTATTTTGGTTATTTCGCCTTCATTAAATATTCCAAAATGTCTGATTTCATTTTCCTTCATATTATAAAAATCTTCGGGTGATATTCCCAAAGATAAAAATTGTTCTGCTCTTCTGCTACCTATTCCAAACAATTCCTGTATCCATATCCAATAGAAACTTTCAACCATTTTTAAATACTTTCCTTTTCAATCTTTCCTTTAAACATTTCCCAGGCAAAAACCGAAGATGCCACTGCTGCATTTAAAGATTCGCTTTCCTCATTCATAGGTATTATAATTTTTTCGTCAGCTAAATTAATTTCATCATCTGAAAGTCCATTGCCCTCATTGCCTATCATAATACAGTTTCCGCCATGGAATTTAATATCTGTAATGAGTTTTGAATCCTTTTTTAATGCTGCCGCATATATTTTTATTCCAATATCTTTAAGTGCTTTGCAGGCTGTTTGGACATTCGGGTATATTATTATATTAAGTCTGAAGGCTGCTCCCATAGTGGAACGCACAAGCTTTGGACTGTATATATCCGGGCAGTCTGCTGTCATAATAAGTCCATCGGTTTTAAAAGCTTCACAGGTTCTTATGATAGTGCCTATATTTCCCGGATCCTGTAGTGAACAAAGCATGAGATAATTTCCCTTTGAATTTAGTTTGACATCATTATTAGGCATTTCACAAATACAAAATATGCCTTGCGGTGTTTTGGTATCGGAAATTTTTCCTGCAATTTCCGTGGTAATTTCATAATGCTCCTTAGAAACTTTAAGTATGGTTTCGGTTTCTCTTGGGAATTTTTCCATACAGCCCTGTGTTACAAAAACATCTTTAATTTTGACTTTTCCACAGGCTGTGTCATAGCAAATTCTGACTCCTTCAACCACAAACAGACCTTTATCATTCCTTTCTTTTTTGGAAGATAAAAGCCGGGTTATTTCTTTAATCTTATTGTTATCCTTTGAGGATATAAATTTCATTATATTAATACCCCTCAAAATTAATGTATATAAATATATTTGTTTATCAAAAAACGCCCGCAAATTACACGGGCGTTATTTCGGTAAAATTACAATGCAGCTTTTGCTTTTTCAACCAATGCTGTAAATGCAGCAGCATCATTAATTGCAATTTCGGAAAGCATCTTGCGGTTAAGTGTAATTCCTGCTTTTTTAAGTCCGTTCATAAATGTGGAGTAATTAACACCATTCATACGGCAAGCAGCAGAAATTCTTGTGATCCACATACTTCTGTAGTTGCGTTTCTTTTGTTTTCTTCCGATGTAAGCATATTGACCGGATTTCATAACAGCTTCTTTAGCTGTTCTGAACAATCTGCTCTTTCCACCAAAATAGCCTTTGGCAAGTTTAAGAACTTTCTTTCTTCTCTTGCGAGTCATCATTGCTCCCTTAATATGAGCCATATCTATTTACCTCCGTTTAGTTGTTATCTTGTTAAATTACTTGCTGTAAGGCATCAAAAGTTTAACTGCTCTTACATTTGTGCGATCTGCGTATGCAGGCATTCTCAAAGCTCTCTTACGCTTTGTGCTTCTTTGAGTAAGTCTATGTCTTCTGTAAATGGACATATGCTTTACCTTTCCGTTTTTAGTCAATTTAAAACGCTTTTTAGCACCGCTGTGTGTTTTAAGCTTAGGCATAATTAATTTCCTCCTTAATTACTTGGCATTTTTGGCAGAAAGGAACATGACCATGCTGCGTCCTTCCAATTTAGGCATCTTATCAATATTGGCAATATCGGAACAACTGTCAGCAAATTTCTTCACAATAACTTCTCCCATTTCCGGGTGAGCCATTTCACGGCCCTTAAACTTAATGGAAACCTTTACTTTATTTCCGGCTTCAAGAAATTTTCTTGCGTGATTTAGCTTTGTTTCAAAGTCATGTGTGTCGATACTCAGAGAAAGTCTGATTTCCTTGATTTCGATAACCTTTTGATTTTTTCTAGCTTCTTTTTCTTTTTTAGCCTGCTCAAATCTGTATTTTCCGTAATCCATTATGCGGCATACGGGTGGAACAGCCTGTGGTGCGATTTTTACTAAATCAAGGTTTTTTTCGCCTGCCAGTTTAAGAGCCTCTTTGGCTGATAAAATACCCAGCTGACTTCCGTCAAAATCAATTACTCTTATTTCCTTATCTCTGATTTCTTCGTTGATAAGCAGTTCTTGTTTGCTAATAATAAGCACCTCCATATAATGCCTTATTCTAAATTTATTACCTGTTTTTAGTTAAAAAGACAGGGTGTATGCAAAAAATATCAGCATACACCCATAAATTCAATAATACTCCCCTAGAAATTACAGAGAGAATAACTTATTGACCATGTGTCATTTAAAGCATGCACAGGTGAGAACGCTGAGTTCTTCTTTGATTACCTGTATATGATAGCACATACCCATAACTTTGTCAATATGTTTTTATTTAAAATTAGCAGCAGTCCCAATTATAAAGAATATCACTGAAGTCAAGTTTTCCAAGTTTTTCCTGTGGTATAAAGAAATTAGCAACACCGCAGTCCCCCCACAGCACATAATCGCTGTCGCCTATCATCTCGCTGTCAATCTGGAAAAGGAGTGTATCATACCTTTTCAGTTTATCATTATACTCTCTGGGGTCTGATTGTGTAAAATAAGGATAACCCAACATTTTATGACCATAAGAGGAAAGTTCATCGAAAAGATAATCCCTATCCTCATCATTATTTTGGTTATAAAAATCAAGATACTCATAAAAATCCACATCTTCTGTATCTTCACCCAAAGCATTTTTAACTGCTGTTTTGAAAATAGTATTAAAATCATATACATCAGGTGAACAGTAGGACTTGGATTTTTCAGCTTTTACATAACATTCTTTAATAACAGGAGAATATATATTTTCGTCATCATCGATTCCCAATGGAATACCTGCCGCCATAATTTCTTCCTCTGTTACGGAGTAATCTATGCTGTCATGATATATTACCTTAAAACCCATTTGCACAGTGGGATTGTCAAAATTCATTCCATAAACATAATTACTGTCATTTGCAATAAAAAACTGAAGTATGCCTTTTTCCGGCAATGGTTTTTTTACACCCAGCTGTTCTAAATTAAGCTGTGCCAAAAGAATCATTTTATTTCCTTTTGTATCTGTGGGAAAATATTTATTCATATCCCAATAGGGCAGTCCGCCGAATTTGCTGTCAGTAATATTGGGTGTTTTATCAGGGTCGATTATCAGTTTATAACAATCCTCTTTGTCTTTGCTTAGTTTTTTGATTTCATCTACAATTTTTATAATTTTTTCAGATGGCATATACACTTTCCTTTCGTTTTATTTTTGTATATCAGCTAAAATTTCTGATATTAAACTAATTTTTAAAAGGAGTATTTATTCAGCAAATTAACTTCAGTTATTCTTGGTTTCTATAAGAAAATCCTTAGTTTTCCATAGATATATTGTCAGAGGATTCTTTCATATTTTCTTCAATATCCGCATTTTCTTCGGATTTTTGCTGATGTTCCATGTAATATCTTTCAATCAAAACTTTTGAATACAGTGCTTTACTTGTCATATAGTAGGGAGATACATATAAAATAGGAATTATTAATATACATAAAACAAACCACAGAATAAATGACAAATCAAACACAGCTATTTTGCCTTTTTCGCCTTTGGTAATTTTACAGGAAAGTTTTATAACTTCTCTTGCTTTAATATTTTTATGTTTATTTATAAGATATTTAACCAAAGAATATTTTTTAAAATAGATAAAAAGATATATAAAAGATATAGCCAAAAGACATATACCTACAATTTCCAAAGAAATTGCCAAAACAAATCTGTTGTGGTCATAATCTCCCATAGAAATTTGTTTGTAGTACAAGCCTATAGCTGTAACAGCTGCCCCGGGAATACTGAATAATATTGTGTAAAAAAGTTTTCTAAAAAAAACCGAAATTGCAACACCCCATGATTTTGTCATAAGTTTTGCTGATTCAAAAAAATTAAATGCCGATGCAATTTCACAATTTTCTCCGCCCACCACACGGTAAAACCAACCTGAAACACCATAATATAAAGGTGATGTAACCAAAGCATAAAAAATAACTATAACAATATTACCTGTTACAAGCGGAATACTGATGTTAATATCTTTTATAAGGGAAGGTGTCATTCCGGCTTCGATTCCATCAAAAATCGGCATTTGCAAAGCTTGGGTAATAATTGCATCCATAAGATAAAACAAAATATTTATTCCCATAAGCAGCATTATCATAACAATAGATCTGCCGTATTTTGTTCTCATGGCATTTTTTGCATTTCTTTTAACAATTTTTCTCATATTCATATATTTCACATTCCTTGTATTAAAAAGCTAATATTCAATACCTTTTCTTGCAAAAATACCCTTGTCATAAGGATGTTTTTTTGCTTCCATAAATGTGTAGTAGTCAGACAAATCTATAATTTCCTGAGAAGGATTTCTTCCTGTCATAACAACTTCTGTATTGGGGTTTCTTTCCTGAACATACTTAATAAGTTCTTCTTGTTTAAGCATATGGGCATTTACTGCATCTATAACTTCATCCAAAACAATGAGATTATAGTCACCGTTTACCAAAGCATCAGCAGCTTCTTTAAAACATTCCGAACAGTTTATGGAACATTCTTCTTTTTCCTGTTCTGACATCTGGAATGTAAATTTCTTTACCTCATCGGTTCTCAGAATTTCTATTCCAAGCTGTTTAAGAGGAGCAAGTTCGGCACTTTCGTTTCCTTTTAGAAACTGTATAAATTTGACTTTTCCTCCGTTTCCCCTGCACCTTACTGCCAAGCCCACTGCTGCAGTTGTTTTTCCTTTTCCTGTTCCAACATACAAATGTACCATGCTCTTTGGAGCATTTTTATTAATATCAAACATTTTAAACTGCCTCCTGGTGTATTTTAATAAAATTGTCTAAATCTTTTTTTAAACAATCTTTGTTTTATTATCCTATAAATCACTTTAAAATGCAATAGTTTTTACAGATATTTAATCTTTGTCTTCCTTTTTTTCCTTTGGAATTACATCATAAATTTCTATGGAATTATCTCTCATCCACATTTGCGGTGTAAGAATAACCGTATACCCGCTGCCATTCATGGTTTTCCATTCTGTAACGGAATGTTTAGGCAGTCCTATTGCGGCAAAAAGATTCATTATAACACCACCATGAGTGATAAGTGCCGCAGATGTAATATTATTGTCCATCATATCTTTAAATATTTTTCCCAAACCACTGAGAAGCCTGTCCAAAAATGTATCGGCACTTTCTCCTCCGGGAGGCGGATTATTTAAAGAATCTCCAAGCCATCTGATATAATTTTCATCATTTTGAAGTTCTGTGAATTTTCTTCCCTCAAATTCTCCGAAAGAACATTCACGCATTTCTTCTATTATATTTTGCTCCATACCGGGATAAATAATATCAGCTGTGTCTTTACATCTTTGGAGTGGACTTGTATACAGTTTTTCTATATATGGATATTCAAATTCATTTAAAATGCTTTTAAGTTCCTCAATACCTTCGGGACAAACAGGCAAATCCTTTGAACCTACATAGTAACCTTCTTTGTTTCCCTCAGTCATTCCATGTCTTATTACATGAAGTTTATATGTTTTCATACAAAAATTCCTTCCTAAATGTAGTAATATATTATAACAATAAGAATAAACTCAAAAAAATATACATTTTGTATTTACAAAACGAAAATAATGTAATATAATCTCTTTACAAATTCAATTTGGAGGGATTATCATGAAAAATGATTTTGCCAGAATACTGACATTACTTAGAAAAGAAAGAAACATCAGTCAAAAAACTGCTGCAGCCGAGCTTGGAGTTTCCCAATCACTGCTGTCCCATTACGAAAAAGGAATCAGAGAATGCGGTCTTGATTTTCTTTTAGCTACTGCTGAATATTACGGTGTTTCCTGTGATTATATATTAGGTCGTTCAGCAGATAAAACAGGGTCTACGATTTCCGTAAATGAAATTCCCGAACCCGATTCTATGGGTAAAGAAAACACAGGTAGTATAATGCCTGTTTTAAACAAAAAACTAATTGCAAATTCTCTTAATATTGTTTTTGACTTGCTTGATAAAGCCGACAATGATGACCTTATCGACGAGGTTTCCGCATATCTTATGCTATCTGTATACAAAGTTTTCAGAATTATTTATGAGATAAACGAAAAAAATCAGGACAGTTTCTTCAATGTAAACAAATACTCCTGTTTTGAATATGCCGGAGCTGTTATGGCTCTTTGTGAGGGAAATGCCAAAGCCATTGTCAGCGGTATGCCACAAAGAAACATGGAAAAAATCCATCGGCCCTATGACATATCTATTACAACCGAATCCCTTGCGGAAAACTACCCTCTTTTTTCATCTTCACTTATGAATTTAATTAAAAACGCAGAGTACCGTATCAAAGAGGAAATAAAATAACCCCATAAACAAAATTTTTAACTTCATATACCCTAAACTTTCTTTTGTAAGTCAGCATATTTTTCATACTAAAAATATTAAATTTTAAAATTAAACAGCATTGACAAAATACCACTTTGTTAATGCTGTTTATTATTTTTTATGATACAGTTCTGTTTCTGGAAACAGGTTTCTTTTCTCCGGAATTCAGAGCTGCAAAACTTCTTTCTTTTTTGGCAGGATTTCTGATTATAGTTGCATTTGCCTTTTTATCAACAAATTCAGGTGTAATAATTATCTTTTCAATAGTCGGGTCGCCAGGTGCGGTGAACATAAGTTCACCTAAAATGCCTTCCATAATAGAGCGCAGTCCTCTGGCACCGATTTTTCTGTCAATAGCCATGTCAGCTATTTTAATAAGTGCCTCATTTTCAAATTCAAGCTGTATTCCGTCCATTTCAAACAAGGCACGATACTGGTTGAGAATTGAATTTTTAGGTTTTGACAGAATTTGAATAAGTGAATCTCTGTCCAAATCTTTAAGGGTTGTGATAACAGGAAGTCTGCCCACAAGTTCCGGAATAATTCCAAATTTTATAAGGTCATGGGAAACCAGCTGTTTAATCAGTTCATCTTTTTCTTTGGATTTTTTGCTGACAACTTCAGCACCAAATCCTATTGAAGAACTGGATATTCTCTTTTCAATAACTTTTTCAATACCTTCAAAAGCGCCTCCGCAGATAAACAGGATATTTGATGTATCCAATGGAATATATTCCTGCTGAGGATGCTTTCTTCCGCCCTGAGGAGGAACATTTGCCACAGTGCCTTCCAAAATTTTAAGAAGTGCCTGCTGAACACCTTCACCGCTTACATCTCTTGTAATGGAAGGATTTTCACTTTTTCTTGTTATTTTATCAATTTCATCAATGTAGATAATACCTCTTTCAGCTTTTTCAACATCATAATCCGCAGCCTGAATAAGCTTAAGAAGAATATTTTCAACGTCCTCCCCAACATAGCCGGCTTCCGTCAGTGTAGTAGCATCGGCAATAGCAAAAGGTACATTTAAAACTCTGGCCAGTGTTTGAGCCAAAAGGGTTTTACCCACTCCTGTAGGACCTATCAAAAGAATATTGCTCTTGTTGATTTCCACATCGGTGATTTCTTCCTGCAAAATTCTCTTATAGTGATTATAAACTGCTACAGCCAAAGAGATTTTAGCTTCATCCTGACCGATTACATAATCGTCCAAAACTTTTTTAATCTCTGTAGGTTTAAGCACATTTATATCATTGCTTTTCTGTTTTTTTCTTCTGTTTCTGCCTGCTGCCTGAGGCTCCATCATATTATGGCAAAGCTCTATACATTCATTGCAGATAAAAACACCGGGTCCAGCTATAATTTTATCCACCATATCCTGAGATTTTCCGCAAAAAGAACAGTAAACCTGTTTTCCGTCATTTCCTCTTGCCATTGTCATTACCCCCCATTACTTATTTTTTCTTGTACATAACCTCATCTACAAGACCGTAAGCACAGGCTTCTTCAGCATCCATGAAATTATCTCTTTCTGTATCCTTTTGGATAACTTCAAGTGGTTTTCCGGTTTGTTCGGAAAGAAGTCTGTTAAGTTTATTTTTAATTTTGAGAATTCTTTCAGCATGAATTTGCATATCAGTTGCCTGACCCTGCATACCGCCCAAAGGCTGATGAATCATAACTTCACTGCTGGGCAGGCAATATCTTTTGCCCTTTGCCCCGGATGAAAGCAAAAATGCTCCCATAGAGGCTGCCATACCTATACAGATTGTAGAAACATCACATTTAATATGATTCATTGTATCATAAATAGCCATACCAGCTGTAATAGAGCCGCCGGGGCTGTTTATATAAAGATAAATATCCTTGTCTGGGTCCTGTCCTTCCAAGTAAAGAAGCTGGGCAACAACCAAGCTGGCTGTTGCGTCGTTGACTTCATCACAAAGCATGATAATTCTGTCATTTAAAAGTCTTGAGTAAATATCATAGGAGCGTTCTCCTCTTCCTGTCTGCTCAACGACCATAGGTACTAAACTCATTCTTATTCCTCCAATATAAATATTAATAACACTTATATTATAGTAGAATTTGTATACGTTTTAATCCATAAATTGTAACAAAATAATTAATTTATAAAAAAATATATGCTGTTTTTGTTAATTCCACTATTAATAGTAAAGTGCAAGCATAATAATTACACTTGCACTTTTTGAAAACATAAGCTTATTTAGCAGAATTTTTGATTACATCAATAGCCTTGTTGCATTTAACATCTTGTTTAATGCTGTCTTCAGGAATTGCCTTTTTAGCTTCTTCTACGGAAACTTTAAATCTTGTGGAAATTCTTACATATTCGTTTTCAAGTTCCTCATTTGAAACTTCAATGTTTTCAGCAGCTGCAACAGCTTCCAAAGCAAGACGGGATTTAACTTGTTCTTCTGCCTGTACAGCAAATGTCTTTCTGAGAGTTTCTATTGTAGAACCTGTGTATTGCAAGTACATATCCATATTCATACCCTGGCTGGAAATTCTGTATTCAAAATCTCTTATAAGATCTTCAGCTCTGGCATCAATCATAGCTTGAGGAATTTCAACTTCCATCTTGTCAACTACTTGTTTGAGAAGTTCAGTTTCAAACTTTTCATCAACAACCTGAGCTTTTCTTTCGCCCATTTTTTCCTTCATATCTTTTTTGAGTTCATCTATTGTGTCAAATTCGCTGATGTCCTTAGCAAATTCATCATCAATTACAGGAAGTTCCTTAACTTTGATTTCATGGAGCTTAACCTTGAATACTACAGGTTGACCTTTAAGTTCTTCAACCTGGTATTCTTCAGGGAAAGTAACATTTACATCAAATTCATCATTTACCTTATGTCCTACAACCTGATCCTCAAATCCGGGGATAAATGTGCCGCTTCCCAGTTCCAAAGGATAAGCTTCACCTTTGCCGCCTTCAAAAGCAACTTCGTCTTTAAATCCTTCAAAGTCGATTACAGCAATATCACCGAGCTTTGTTTCTCTGTCTTCTTCAACATCAATAACTCTTGAATTTCTTTCAGCAATTCTCTTAAGTTCGTTGTTTATATCTTCTTCTGTAACTTCGGCACTTTCTTTTTCTGCATGAAGTCCCTTGTATTCGCCCAGTTTTACTTCAGGCTTAACAGCAAATGTTGCCTTAAATGAAAATCCTTCTTCTGTTACTTCGCCGATAAGTTCAACTTCTGGGCGTTCAACAGCTTCAGCTTTTGCTTCTTCAATAGCATCCATGCAAGCTGTAGGAATACATTCATTAATAGCATCTTCATAGAAGATTTCCTTGCCGTACATTTTTTCAATCATAGCTCTTGGAGCTTTGCCTTTTCTGAAACCGGGAAGTGTAATCTTCTTGGAATTTTTCTTAAATGCATTATCAACTGCTGCTTTAAATTCTTCGGCAGTAACCTGGATTTCAAGTTCTACTTTCTTGTTATCCAAAACTTTGTTAGAAATTAATTTCATTATTTTAGTCCTCCTGTATATACTATATAGTATCATTTTACGATTATATCACATATTTTCATAAAATACTAGTCTATTTTTAAGATATTTAATAAATTTTCGCATAAATTCAATTATTTTACTTTATCGGGACAAAATTTGAGATAATCTGCCGCCACCAAATGAAAATCAATATCCATAAAAACATTGTCTATGGCAAATCTTTGAGCTCTTCCGTGTATATGACCGTAGTAACAGGTTTTTATGTTATATTCTTTTAAAGCATCCATAATCGGCTGTGAAATCTCATTGTAATAAACCGGGGGATAATGAAGAAAGACTATTTTCTCCGCTGTGTCATCTTTTACTGAATCAAGGGACATTCTGAGCCTGCTGGCTTCTCTGTTTAAAATTTTTATATCATGGGGCTGTCCCTGTTCAAAAAGCCACCCTCTGGAGCCGCATATTGCTGTATTTTCCACTATATATGAATTGTTATGAAGAAAATGTATACTGTCAAGTCCTTTTTCTTTAAGTATGCTGTCCATTTTATTGTATGTAGTCCACCAATAGTCATGGTTTCCCTTCAATATAATTTTTTCACCGGGCAGCTCATGTATATATTTCATATCCTCCAAAGTTTCATCCATATTCATTCCCCATGAAATATCACCGCAAAGCACTATTGTGTCCTCAGGTTTTATAAGTTTGAGCCAGTTTTCCGTAATTCTGTCAACATAATTATCCCAGCCTTTGAATACATCCATAGGTTTTTCGCATGAAAACGACAGATGCAAATCTCCCATTGCGTATATAGACATTCTTCCCCTCCTTTATTGATTTTTAAAAAAAGCGTTTGTTATATGATTACAGCTGAGAATTTTATATCCGACGGCGGAAAAAAATATCTCTATCACATCAAATCTCGGGTATAAATTATTTTCGTTTTCATCAAGGTACTTTTCGGCAGTTTTAATGATTTTTTTTTGTTTGGACGGTGTTACGGCTTCAGCAGGTTTTTCCACAGAATCATATCTGCGGCTTTTAACTTCCACAAAAATAAGCTCGTCGTCTTTTTTAGCTATTATATCAATTTCTCCGTAAGCACTGTAATAATTCCTTTTGATTATCTCATAACCTTTTTTTATAAGCAAAGCCACTGCCGCATCTTCCCCTATTTTACCCTTTTTGCTTTTTTCTTTATTACAATTCATCGGCATATTTTTTTCTTTTTTCATCTAAGTTTTTAAGAAAAGTTTTTCTGTGGCAGGATGAAATCCCGTTTTTTAGAATGGCAATATAGTGGTCTTTGGTGGGGTACCCCTTGTGTTTTTTAAAGTTGTATGCGGGATACTCCTCACCAAGTTTCACCATATATCTGTCCCTTGCCACTTTTGCCAAAACAGATGCCGCAGATATAGACTGACACAAAGCATCACCTTTTACTACAGCTTCACTGTCAATGGATAAATCAGGGGTTTTATTTCCGTCAATCAATGCGTAATCAGCTTTAACATTTAAGCTTTCTATAGCTTTTTTCATAGCAAGCATTGATGCTTCCAAAATATTTATTTCATCAATTTGTTTTTCATCAACAAAGGCGATTGCCCAGCTTAAAGATTTAGCCACAATCTCATCAAAAAGCTTATCTCGTTTTTTCTCCGTAAGTTTTTTTGAATCATTTAACCCCTCTATGGGATTATTGGGGTCTAAAATAACTGCTGCAGCATAAACAGGCCCAGCCAGAGGGCCTCTGCCTGCTTCATCTGCACCACATATATATTTATAACCTGCATTTGTCAGTTCTTTTTCATATTTCAGAGTATCTGTTATTACTTCCATATTTATTTCTCCGATTTAGTCATCAAAGTCTTCGGCTTTTTGAGGTTTGTTTTTCTGGGGTGGCATTTCAAGAGATATTTTGCCTAATTTTCCGCTGCGGTATTCATCCACAACAGTAATAGCTGTTCTCTCTGTATTTATATTGCCTCCGGACACAAGAAATCCTCTTTTTCTGCCCACCAGCATAAGCAGGTCATAGCCGTCCAAACCCTGAATTTCTTCCTCTTTTATATTATATCTTTCCATAAGATTTTGGGAATATTCCTTTGCCATAAGTTCTAAAAGCCGCATGGCAAGATGCTCTATATCCAAAATGTCATCTTTTATAGCTCCGGTAAAAGCCAAAAGCTCCCCGACTTTAGGGTCTTCAAATTTTGGCCATAAAACTCCGGGCATATCTAAAAGTTCCACACCGCCTTCGACCTTAACCCACTGCTTATCCCTTGTAACACCGGGTCTGTCCTCAACCTTGGCTTTTTTTCCTCCTGCCATTTTATTGATAAAAGAGGATTTTCCAACATTGGGTATTCCTACAATCATCATACGCACAGGTCTGCCTATAATGCCTTTTTCTGCTAATTTATCGAATTTTTCTTTTAAAATTTCCTTTGCTGTGGAAACAACTTTATTAAGTCCTTTTCCGCTTTTGCAGTCAATAGCTACGGTTTTTACCCCATAACCACCGTAATATTCTATCCACTTTGCAGTGGCGTTTGGGTCAGCTTCGTCGGATTTGTTGAGAACTATCATTCTTGGCTTGTCCCCTACAAGCTTTTCAATTTCAGGATTTCTGCTGCTTTTGGGTATTCTGGCATCACGAACTTCCACAACTATGTCAACCATTTTCAGGTTTTCTTTCATAAGTCTTCTGGTTTTCGCCATATGCCCCGGAAACCATTGTATAGAAACAACTTCTGACATATTTTCACCTCATATATATTTTCAGTTCTATGTTATTATACCAAAATATAAATAAAACTGCAAATTAAATTTTCTTTTTATAAATTGAATTTTCCGCATTAATTTACTCATTATAACTATGTATATACCCTGTTTATATACCGTAACAAAAAATTCACAATTCGTTTCTTTTACTATAACAAAATCGTATTATTATATATTTAGCACTCATATAGGTAGAGTGCTAACGAATTTTAGTTAAATAAATCATTATATATAAAGGAGTGTTTTTATGAATCTTCAGAAATTTACGCAAAAATCCCTGGAAGCCCTTCAAAATGCTCAGGAAATCGCTTTGGAAATGAATAATATGAACATTGAACAGGTTCATCTGTTTTATGCCCTTTTATCTCAGGACGAGGGGCTTATTCCTCAGCTTTTTAAGAAAATGGGAATTGACACCAATTCAGTTGAAAACTACACAAAACAAAAAATCAGAGAAATTCCCGCCGTTACCGGCTCAGGCAGAGAAGCCGGCAAAATTTATATTTCCCAGGATGTGGACAAAACTCTTATTGCTGCCGAAAAGATTGCTGATAAAATGAAAGATGAATATGTTTCTGTAGAACATATTATGCTTGGTCTTTTTGATGAAGCAAACTCAAGTTTAAGCAATATTTTCAGCACTTATCAAATTAAGAAAAACGAATTTATGAAAGTTTTGCAGTCTGTAAGAGGCAACACCAGAGTTACTTCCGACACCCCCGAAACCACTTATGATTCCCTTAAAAAATACGGCTCCGATTTGGTGGAACTTGCCAAAAATAACAAACTTGACCCTGTTATCGGCAGAGATACTGAAATAAGAAATGTTATCCGCATACTTTCCAGAAAAACCAAAAACAACCCCGTATTAATCGGTGAACCAGGTGTGGGAAAAACCGCCATTGCAGAAGGTTTGGCTCAAAGAATTGTAAAAGGTGATGTTCCTGAAAATCTGAAAGACAAAACAGTTTTCTCTTTGGATATGGGTGCGCTTATTGCCGGAGCAAAATTCAGAGGTGAATTTGAAGAAAGACTTAAATCCGTTTTGCAGGAAATCAAAAAAAGCGAAGGAAAAATTCTCCTCTTTATTGATGAACTGCACACTATTGTAGGCGCCGGAAAAACCGAAGGCTCCATGGATGCAGGCAACCTGTTAAAACCTATGCTGGCCAGAGGTGAACTGCATTGTATAGGTGCAACTACTTTAAATGAATACCGTATGTACATTGAAAAAGATGCAGCTTTGGAAAGAAGATTCCAGCCTGTTATGGTAGAAGAACCTACAGTGGAAGACACAATAGCAATACTCAGAGGTCTTAAAGAACGCTATGAGGTTTTCCATGGTGTAAAAATCCAGGATAATGCTTTAATCACTGCTGCTGTGCTTTCACACAGATATATCAGCGACAGATTTTTACCTGACAAAGCAATCGACTTAGTTGATGAAGCTTGTGCCACAATCAGAACAGAAATGGATTCCATGCCCACGGAATTGGACGAAATTTCCCGCAAAATTATGCAGCTTGAAATTGAAGAAGCAGCTCTTAAAAAAGAAAATGACAAACTGACCTTGGCTCACCTAGATGAAATACGCAAAGAAATGGCTGAACTCCGTGAAAAATTCAAAGCCATGAAGTCAAAATGGGAAAATGAAAAATCTGCCATTACAAAAGTTCAAAAACTCCGTGAAGAAATTGAAAAAATCGGCGGAGAAATAGAAAAAGCCGAAAGAAACTACGACTTAAATCATGCAGCAGAACTTAAATACGGCAAACTTCCGCAACTCCAAAAAGAATTGGAAGAAGAAGAAAAACTGGCAGAAGATGCAGAAAAAAACAGTACCTTGCTCCGTGATAAGGTTACCGATGAGGAAATTGCAAAAATCATAGCAAGGTGGACAGGAATACCTGTAACCAAACTTATGGAAAGCGAAAGAAAGAAAATACTTGGTTTGGAAGATGTTCTTCATGAAAGAGTTATCGGACAAAACGAAGCCGTTAAAAAAGTCAGTGAAGCTATTATTCGTTCCAGAGCGGGCATACAGGACGAAAATCGTCCCATTGGCTCATTCCTTTTCTTAGGTCCTACAGGTGTGGGAAAAACCGAGCTTGCAAAAGCTGTGGCACAATGCCTTTTTGATGATGAAAATAACATAGTCCGCATTGATATGACTGAATATATGGAGAAATTTTCCGTCAGTCGTCTTATCGGAGCACCTCCCGGATATGTGGGTTATGAAGAAGGCGGTCAGCTTACCGAAGCTGTTCGCAGACATCCATACAGCGTAGTACTTTTTGATGAAATAGAAAAAGCTCACCCCGATGTATTTAACATACTGCTCCAGGTATTAGATGACGGCAGAATAACCGATTCACAAGGCAGAACAGTGGACTTTAAAAACACTATAATCATATTAACTTCAAATTTAGGTTCACCTTATATTTTGGATGGCATTGACGAAAACGGAAACATCACAGCAGATGCCCGTGAAAATGTGGATAAACTTCTTAAAAGCAGTTTCCGTCCGGAATTTTTAAACAGACTTGATGAAATAGTATTCTACAAACCACTTAGCAAAAATGAAATTTTTGATGTAGTTGACCTTATGCTTAAAGATTTGAAAAAACGCCTTAAAAGCAAACAGCTTACTTTAAATGTAACAGACAGTGCAAAGAATTTTATTGTAGACAGTGGATATGACCCCATATACGGCGCCAGACCGCTGAAAAGATTTATAAGTCAAAACCTGGAAACTCTTATTGCCAAATATATAATAAAATATGACCCGGCTCCTGAGACTGTTATTACAGCCGACATGGAAAACGGCAATCTTATAATTAAATAATCTAAAAAAACACCCCCGATATTTTTACAATATTGGGGGTGTTTTTTGCTATTCTGTAATTGTTTTAATATTAGCTATCAGGCTTGCACATGATTTAATGCCGATTTGTTTTGTGATAATATCACCTTCGATTTTATCTGCATACTGAATATCTATCTTATTTTTAAGTTCGATTTTGCCTTTAATTGAACCACTTGCAATAGTGAGGTTTTCAGCATTGATATCCCCGTTTGTATGACCGTTAATTTCAACATTCTTATCACATTTGATATTTCCGTTTACTTCTCCGAAAACTGCAATATCATCAGAAGTTTTAATATTTCCGGATATAACTGTACCTTCGGAAATTACAGACTTTTGTTCTTTCTTTTCCATATCTATCATTTTTAAAATCTCCTATTTAGCTATATTTCTTCTTTTTCTATATTAACATCAACATATGCCGCAGGAGCAGAATTATTTTCATCGTTAAGGCTCTTTCCGCATCTTGAACAGAAAATAGATTCTATGGGATTAGCAGCACCGCAATTTCCACATTTAATAATTTGCTGAGAATTATTTATTTTGATATTTAAATCTTCAACTTCCTGATACATCTTATCAATTTCTGCCATAGCATCCTCTATTTCTCTATGGGCATCAATATGATTTCTTGCCTGACTATAGGTAAGTTCACCTATTCTTTTGTAAATCTTATCAATATCGGAATTTATTTGTACAACTTGCAGTTTGAGTTTAGATGTTTCTACCATTTCCCCAGTTTTTTTCCCTGCGGCATTTGCCACTGCTTTTGCTTTATTAAATAATTCGTCTATTTTACTCATACTAATAAAACACTTCCTTTCGTAAATTTATTTATATAATTATAACAGTTTTTTAAGCCTATTACAATATATAAAATTTATTCTCCTACAAATTCTCTCAAAAGTGAATTTTTAGGTAAAAGTTTTTCATCTATATCAGTGAACATTTCCAAACCGTAATACATTTTCAGAAGTTCATTGAGGTTTTCATTTGTTTTATCAATCTTATCCAACAAAGGATAAAGAAAATTATGGAATATACAGGGTTCATAGTCAAGTGTAGTATCTATTTTTACATCCACATCATCCCTAAATGGATCTATGTATTTAATTTCCCCCTCAACTATATTGTTCCACATTTTAAGAGTTTCTTCGGGGGAGTGGTTTCTGTCCCTTTTATCTCTTATCATTCTTCTCATAAGTCTGATAGTTTTGGGTTCAAAAATACTGTCTTCGCCATTCATGAATTTAGTTCTCACACTCACATAGATTTTAACAATTCTGTCAGCGGGAATACCCTCTGTTAAAACAGGATTAAGTGCATGAATACCTTCTATAATCAAAATATCATTTTCCTCAATTTCTATGTGATTTATTTTATCTGAACGAGATGATGTTTTAAAATCAAATACAGGAAAATCGCAGCTTCCTTTTTCCAAAAGTTCAGACAAACAGTATTTTATAAGAGGTATATCCAATGTGGAAATAGATTCCATATCAAGAGTACCATCGGGAAGTTTTTGATAATGTTCTTTTCCCACAAAAAAATCGTCCAAAGATATAACAGGAGCTTTTACACCTCTTTTTTCAAAAGTTTGGGAAAGTTTGTGGGCTGTGGTGGTTTTCCCCGATGCAGAAGGACCGGAAAGTAAAATGATAGAGCAGTTATCATCTCTGCTGCTGAGTTTTTCAGCCACCATATCCAGTTGAAACTGATAATTAGCTTCGCTTTCTTTTATGAATGTTTGGGGTGTTTCAGCATATTTATTTATTCTGTTTAGCTGAATTCTGGAATATTTGTCAAAAATTATTGTTTTCATAAAGTATCTTCACCATGCCCTTTCTGTTTAATATTTCATCAAAATTGTCTATATACTCATAGGGAAATTTAAAATTAGCTATTCTTTCCAATTTATCACCGACTTTTACTTTTGTGGTTGAGCCTGCTCCGCAAGCCAATATTGTATGAGTTTCATCCATTATATATACATTATATAATCCTTCAAAACCTTTTTTGCAAAATCCCGTATTTTCCAAATTACCCAGCATATTTTTCTGTCGGTAGAGATAATAGGGTTCATATCCGGATTTAAGCAGCATTTTTTGAGCATAATCCACCATTTTTGCGGTGCTTTCTGTTTTATTTAAGTAGTCAATGTCATTTTCTCTGGTTAAATTTGCACTTCGTTTTACTGAAAGTGTATGTACAGTTATATTTTCAGGGGATATTTCGAGAAGTCCGTCCACTGTGTGTTTAAAGCTTTCAAAATCATCTAAGGGAAGTCCTGCTATAATATCCGTGTTAATATTGTCAAATCCCAGTTTTCGTGCTGTTTTTATTTTATCCAAAGTGTCTTTTGCACTGTGTTTTCTGCCGATTTCACGCAAAACCTCATCATTTAATGTTTGGGGATTTATGCTTATTCGAGTAGCTCCTGCATTTTTTATGGCTATAAGTTTATCCTCGGAAATTGTGTCAGGTCTGCCTGCCTCTATTGTATACTCCCAAATGTTTTTCATGTCAAAATTGTCATTTATTACATCGGTAAGCTGTTTTATTTGTTTTGCACTTAATACTGTAGGTGTTCCTCCCCCTATATAAACAGTTCTGAGTTTAAGTCCGATTTCATGTGCAATTTTTCCGGTGTAAGCTACTTCTTTTATAAGTTTTTCCAAATATGAGGTGAGTATTTTCCCTGATTTTTCTACAGTTTGGGAAACAAAAGAACAATAACTGCATCTGGTGGGACAAAAGGGTATTCCCACATATAAACTGAAACTGTCATCAGTGGATTTATCCCTTATGGATTTTTCATTATAATAGGTTTTATAAGCCAAATTGAATTTATCTTCCGAAAGTCTTCTTTTGTCAATGAATGCGGTTTTCAAGGTTTCATAGTCCATACCCTTATTTATAGCATTGCCTATAAGCTTTACAGGTCTTACCCCGGTTAAAACTCCCCATTTAGGTTTTCTTTTTGTACATTCACTTAAAATATCATAAATATATCTTGCCAAAATAAGTTCAATATCCGCATATTTCAGTTCATTTTCAGAAATGGTTTCACATATTATTTTATGAAATTCATTGTAATTTAATTCCCCGATTATTTTAATTTCCTGAGCGGTTTTGTCAATATCTCCGAAAAGATAATTTCCTGTTTTTTCTGTTTCATTGGAAGTTTGGGCAAAATAATTTTTTTCTCCCTGAAAAAACAGGGAAGTCAATCTTTCAAGCTCATACAGATATTCTTTTTTAGGTGAAATGATTTTCATTTTTTAAATTCTCACATACTTGTTGTTTTGTCTTTCATATTCCAAAGTGGTGCTGGGTCCATGTCCGGGATAAACTTTATAATCTCCCTCCATCATCATAAGCTTGGTAACAGATTGACAGAGTATTTCGGAATTTCCGCCATAAAGGTCGCTTCTGCCTATACTTTCATAAAAAAGAGTATCCCCTGTAAACATATTATCTTCACAGATATATGTGATACCTCCTTTGGTATGTCCCGGGGTAGCCACAGCTTTAAATTCCAGTTCATCAATTTTTATGGTTTCACCGTCATCAATAAGCACATCAGCTTTTAAATCTTTAAATATTTCCATAGCTTTACCTCTTACACAGGCATAGTTTCTGTAAACATTGCTTATCATGTCTTCATCTTCTCTGCCCATATAAACAGTTGCATCAGGATATAATTCTTTTAGGAATTTAACAGCACCTGTATGGTCATGGTGAGCGTGAGTCAAAAGTACAGCACTTAGTTTTGCACCTGTTTTTTCTATTATTGCTTTGATTTTTTCCCCCTCATCACCGGGATCAATCAAAACCATATTTTTTTGTTCTGTCAAAATCATATAACAATTTGTGTTAAAGTTTCCTGTCTTTAAAATACTCATCTTCATTTTATCTCACACTCCTGTTTTTTTATTTTGCGGCATCATTTCGTCCGTATCCATAATAATTGTAATAGGGCCGTCATTTATTAAATTTATTTGCATATCTGCTCCAAATTCTCCTGTTACAATTTTATTTTTAAATCTGCCTTTTATTCTGTCTACAAAACGGTTATATATTTCGGTAGCTCTAGGGGGCTTTTCCGCTTTTATAAAGGAGGGGCGATTTCCCTTTTTGCAGTTGCCATAAAGGGTAAAATTAGAAACTATCATAATTTCTCCACCCACATCTTCCAATGCCAAATTCATTTTGTCATCACTGTCGTTGAATACTCTTAAACCAATTACTTTGTCTGCCAGGTAATCTGCTTCTTTTTCGCTGTCCTCATCAGAAACCCCTACCAAAACAACAAAGCCTTTTTTTATTGTGCCGCCCTCTTCACCGTTTATTTTAATACTGCTTTGTGAAACTCTTTGTATAACTGCTCTCATAAATTAACCTTTCTACTGTGCGGATCTTTCTACGGAAATTATTCCATCTATTTTCTTTAAATTTGCAATAATTTGATTTAACTGATCCAAACCTGAAATTTCAAAACTTACCTGAATAGAAATTTGACCGTCCTTATTTTCTTTAGCTATAAGTGAAGATATTGATATGTGCATATTAGTAAGACTTATGCTTACTTCTGCAAAAATCCTGCCTTTGTCCTCTGCTAAAATATCAAGACCCGATTTAAAGGATTCTCTGACTGCATCACCGGGTCTTTGCCAGTGAGCAGGCAGCCATCTTTCTTTATTTTCCTCATCAGTAATGGAGTTAATAACATTTTGACAGTCAGCCTTGTGAATTGAAACGCCATATCCTCGTGTTACAAAACCAACAATTTCATCACCGGGCAAAGGATTGCAGCATTTGGCAAATTTTACAAGGCAATCATCTAAACCGTCAACTATTACACCACCGGAAGTTTTTCTTGTTTTCTTTGGTTTTTGAACAATTTCCCCGATATTTCTTTCTTCATGGTTATTATATTTGGTATACTCATCTCTTACTTTAGGCATTACCTTTGAAATAAGCAAACCACCGTAACCTATTGCCGCATAAAATTCTTCAACACTGTTCATTTTACAGCGTTTAGCAATATCTTCTATAAATTGGGACATATCATCATCGGATAAATTAATGAGATTTCTGCGAAGTTCTTTTTCAAACAAGGTCTTGCCCTCAGCTATGTTTTCACTTCGTTTTTCCCGTTTAAACCAAGCTCTGATTTTACTTCTGGCACTGGAGGTTTTTACTAAATTGAGCCAATCTCTGCTGGGGCCTCTGTTTTGAGCATTGGAGGTAATTACTTCTACTACCATACCTGTTTTAACCTGAAAATCAATGGGAACTATTCTTCCGTCAGCTTTTGCTCCCACCATTTTATTTCCCACTTCGGTATGGATTGCGTAAGCAAAATCAATTACTGTAGCACCTACCGGCAATGTGATAACATGACCTGCCGGGGTAAATACATAAACTTCATCGGAGGCAATATCCGTTTTAATGCTGCGTACAATTTCCTGTACATCTTCACTTTCCTGCTGATTTTCCAAAAGCTGTCTTACCCAGCTTAATCTTTCTTCCAATTTATCTTTTCCGGATATACCTGCTTTGTATTTCCAATGAGCCGCAATACCGTATTCGGCAGTATAGTGCATATCCCAGGTTCTTATCTGAATTTCAAAAGGTATTCCTTCTTTGTCAAGCAATGTGGTATGCAATGACTGATACATATTGTTTTTAGGTGTAGATATATAATCTTTAAATCTGCTGGGTATAGGCGTAAACATATCATGGACAATACCTAAAATATTATAACATTCGGGAATTGTATCTACGATTATTCTTACAGCATAAACATCAAAAATTTCTTCAAAGGCTCTGCCGTTTATATAAACTTTTTTGTAAATTCCGTAAATGCTCTTAACTCTGCCGAAAATGGATATTTTCACATTTTCCTTTTTCATTCTGTCCACAATTTTAGCTTCAATTCTCTTTAAAAAAGCTTCTCTTTCATCTTTGCGAAATTCAAGCTGTCTTTCTATTTCACTGTAACCTATTGGGTCAAGAAATCGGAGAGATTTATCTTCAAGTTCATCTTTCATTCCGCTCATACCAAGCCTATGGGCTATAGGAGCATAAACATCCATGGTTTCTTTGGCAATATCACGCTGTTTTTGTTCCGACATAAAGCGAAGTGTTCTCATATTGTGAATACGGTCTGCAAGTTTAACAATAATAACTCTTACATCTTCTGCAATGGCAAGCAGCATTTTTCTTACATTTTCTGCCTGTTGCTCTTCACGGGTTGAATAGGGGATTTTTTCTAATTTTGTAACACCATCAACTATAAGAGCTACTTCTTCACCGAAAGTTTTTTTAATCTGATCCAAAGTAACAGGTGTATCCTCCACCACATCATGTAAAAGTGATGCTGTTATTGTTTCGTTATCCATTCCCAAATCTATAAGTATAATTGCAACGGCAACAGGGTGGCAGATATATGGGTCACCTGATTTTCTTACCTGATTTTTATGTGCTTCGTTTGCCACTTCATAGGCTTTTAAAATCATTTTTCTGTCATAATTTCTGTTGCTTTGATCCAATGCATTTATTAAATCATCTATAGTACATATTTTATCTTCCATATTATCCATGAATTTATACACCACTCAATCGTTTTAAAATCTCCGAATTGCAAAAATCCTTTTTTTCTTTCACCTTTACTATGTCAATACTGTTGTCAGTGGTTATAAGTCCTAATTCTTCCATAACCATTAAAAGGATGCAATATTTACAATATCCCATATCAACTCCCGATTTAACATACATTATATCGGAATTTCTGGTAAATTTTCCGTTTGTTTTAAGCCATCTGTAAATTACAGCCCCATCATTTCTATCAGGGATTATCTCATTTTTATACGGAGCTATATCTTCATTGTTGATGAAAAGCTCATATATTTTTTTGCCTTTGCAGACATCATTTTGATCTATGTGGGAAAATCTTATATCTTTAAGCTTTAAAGAAACGGTTTTCTTTCCCATATAATCATTAATATCAGCAGTAAAAGCTATGTCAACTTTATCGCCTATGTCATATTCAAATTTTTCAGGTGTTATGCCAAATCCGAGAACATAAAAATATTCTTCATTTTTCTTCACCTTTATTTTTATATGTTTGCCCACACTAAGGGGAACTATTCCATCAATTTCCACATCTTTCATACAAAAAACAGGAATTTCATTTCCCACACCATACGGTGCAAAAATATCCAGCCGTGTAATTTGTTCTGTTGTCATATCTGAAGGTGAAACTTCAAAATCTATATTAAGAATTGCTGTGGGCATTATATAACAGGTTTTTTTGGCGTATTCTTCAATTTGAGCCTTAAATTCATCAAAGTTTTCACTTTCCAATGTCATTCCTGCTGCCATTGGGTGTCCACCGAATCTGGTGAGATGTTTTGAACAGGCAGATATAGCCTCAATCATGTTAAAACCATCTATACTTCTTCCTGAACCTCTTGCCTCTTTGCCGTCATCAGAAAAAAGTATACAGGGTTTTCCGTATTTTTCAGAAACCTTTGAACAAACAATTCCTACAACACCGTTATGCCAATTTTCTCCTCTTATAACAATAATTCTGTCGCTTATAATTTTTTTATCATTTAAAATAATTTTTCTTATATCTGAGAGTATATGTTTTTCCAGTTCTTTTCGTTCATTGTTGTATTCATCTAATTTTAATGCCAATGAAAAAGCCTGCTCATAATCCTCTGTCAAAAGAAGTACCAAAGCCACTTCCACATCGCCAACTCTGCCTGCGGCATTTATTCTGGGGGCAATTTTAAAAGATATACTTTCAGAAGATGCACCGTCCTTTATTCCTGATGTTTCCATCAATGCTTTAATTCCCACTCTGTCCCCTGAATTTATTTTTTCCAAACCGTATTTGACTATTAAACGGTTTATCCCTATAAGTTCCACGGAATCTCCCACAGTACCTATGGCAGCAATATCACTGTATAAATTTAAAATTAATTCATAATCCCCGCCTTCCAAAGCTGCCAGCAGCATAAATACCACACCTGCACCACAGAGATATTTAAGATTTGAGGGGCAATCAACTCTGTGAGGGTCTACTACTGCCACAGCATTGGGCAATACTTCCCTTGGGCTGTGGTGATCGGTAATAACTACATCAATTCCCAAATTTTGTGCATAGTCTATTTCATCTAATGCAGATATACCGTTGTCCACTGTTATAATAAGGGTTACATCATTTTCTTTAAGTGTATCTATTGCTTCTTTGTTAAGTCCATAGCCTTCTGATTCTCTTTCGGGAATATAATAAATTATATCTCCGCCTTCATTTTCCAAATAGCTGTATAAAAGTGCGGTAGAAGTTATACCATCACAGTCATAATCTCCGTATATTGCGATTTTTTCTTCGTTATATAATGCTTTGCGAATTCTTTCCACAGCTAAATCCATATCTTTCATAGGTGGATTTTCTTCAAACAAGAGGAGATTTTCATCATCTTCAATATTAATATTTTTCCTGTTTATTTTTATTCTGTTTATTAAATCACAACTGTCATTTTCTTTTTTGTTACCTTTTGCAATAGAATATTTTCCACTTTCATAT
>JAHHUA010000039.1 GCA_020024235.1 Oscillospiraceae bacterium | reverse complement strand
ATATAATACGACTATTTGTAATATTACACAATTAAGTTTTATTATAAATTTTTTAAATTTTCACCTATTATTTTTTAATAATTCATTATTTTACACTGTTTTTTTCATATTGCATATGTTAAAAATATCTGATAGAATATATTTATTATAAATATAAAGAGGTTATTTTATGCTTATTTCACTTAATGATATATCAAAATATTATGGTGCAACACTTATACTTGAAAATATAAATCTTGTAATAGAAGATAATGACAGAATCGGACTTATAGGAATAAACGGTGCAGGAAAATCCACACTGCTAAACATAATAGAAGGCAGCTTGGATTTTGAATCCGGCACAAAGAATTTAGGCAGTAATTTTTCCATGGGTTTTTTAAAACAAAACAGTGGGCTTAACTCCTCCTCTACCATTGAAAAAGAAATGCAGTCTGTTTTTAATGATGTAAACAAAGCCATGGAAAGCATGAACAGACTTTTTGCGGATATGAGCAAAATCCCCCAAAATACATCTGAATACACTGACGCTCTTTCCCGCTATAATGAGCTGCAAGCCTTTGTAGATGCAAAGGACGGTTACAATATAAATGTTAAGATAAACAAAATACTAACTGGTATGGGATTTTCTGATAAGCCCTCTGATACGGTTATATCCACATTGAGTGGCGGAGAAAAAACAAGGCTTGCTCTGTGTAAACTTCTATTAGAAGAACCAAAACTTCTAATCTTAGATGAACCTACCAACCACCTTGATTTTAAAACTCTCACCTGGCTGGAGGATTATCTGAAAACTTACAAAGGTGCTTTGTTAATAGTTTCTCATGACCGATTTTTTCTTGATAACCTTGTTACATCAATGTGTGAAATAGAAGATCACAAAATGTATCGCTATCCGGGAAACTATACACAGTATCTGACCCTTAAAGACGAACGAATTGCCAGAATGCAGAAGGTTTATGATTCTCAGCAATCGGAAATTAAAAAATTAGAGGACTATGTGGATAAAAACCTTACCAGAGCTTCTACTTCAAACATGGCTAAAAGCCGCAGAAAAACATTGGAAAAAATGGAACTTGTGGAAAAACCTCCTGCCCCTGCCAAAAAAGCCAAACTCCGTTTTGACTACAAAATCGAGCCTGTCAAAGATATTCTCCATGTTAATGATTTATGTCTTTCCGTAGGCTCTGAAAATGACAGACGAAAGCTGATGCAGCATTTTGAATTAGATGTAATGCGTGGAGAAAAAGTGGCTTTAATCGGAGAAAACGGAGTGGGAAAATCCTCTTTTTTAAAAGCCATACAAGATATTATACCCATTGACAGCGGAAATATCAAATGGGGAAAAAATGTTAAAATTTCTTATTTTGACCAGGAAAACGGAGATTTAAATTTTGAAAAAACAGCATTAAACGAGATTTGGGACAGATATCCTTCTGTATATGAAACCGAAATCAGGAATATTCTTGGAAGTGTCCTGATTACAGGAGAAGAATGTTATAAACCCGTTAGTAAACTTTCGGGAGGTGAGAGAGCAAAACTTAAATTTGCCCTTATTATGATGGAAAAAGGTAATGTTCTTATTTTGGACGAACCTACTAACCATTTGGACTTAAATACCAAAGAAGTTTTGGATAAAGCATTAAATGAATTTACCGGGACAATAATAATGGTATCTCATGACCGTTATCTTTTATCCAAGGTTCCCACTAAAATCGTGGAAATAACTTCTGACGGAAAAACCGAATATAAGGGCAATTATTACTATTACCTTGAACAACAAAAAAATCAGGAAACCAAAAAAGAACAAACAGAAACAATAAAAAATGCAAAAATCGATTCTGCCGCTAAAACAGGCTACAATAAATCACGGGAACAAAGAAGTTTGTTAGCTGCTTTGCGCCGTGAAAAAACACAGCTTGAAACAACAATAGAAGAAACGGAAAATCTCATATCCCGATTGGAGGAGGACATAGCATCACCGGAACTTGCAGCAGATTATGAAAAATTAAACGAAGTATGTTTGAAAGTGGAAAATCTTAGAACTTTATTGGATAAACACTATGAACGCTGGACAGAAATAAGTGACTTAATACCTGAGTAATTTTATTATGAAAGAGAAGTAATTCAAATGAAAATAGAATGGAACAAAAAATACACAACTATTGCCGTTTATACATTTATAACACTGGCTTCAGTGGTGTTTTTCGGATTTTTTATTAATAATCTAAATTTTGTAACCAGTAAATTAGGAGTATTTTTTACATTGATAGCTCCTATACTATATGGCTTTGCTATTGCTTATATCCTTAACCCCATGCTTAAATTTTTTGAAAGCAAAGTTGTTGATAAACTATTTAAAAAATCAAAACCTAAAAACAAACGCTCCTGGGCAATCTTATTTACTTATTTAACTGCCTTTATTATTGTGGGAATTATGTTTTGGATAGTAATTCCCGAAGTTGGAAACAGCATTTCAAACCTTGCCAACCAAACCCTGACTTTTGTAAATAATATTGACTCACATATTGCAAATTTGGAAAGTATAATTCCTTTTAATGATATTCCGAAAGATATTACCGATAAAATCACTGCAAGATTAACTGAAATTTTGATGAGTATTTATGATATGATTTCCTCAGCAGCACCACATATTGTAAATGCCACAGTTAAATTTTCAAAAGGTATTTTTAATTTTATATTCGGTATTATTATTGCAATCTATTTACTGGCTGGAAAAGAACAATTTATTTCTCAGATTAAAAAAATCTGTTATTCTGTTATCAAAAAAGATAAAGTGGATTTTCTTATTAAACTTACCCATGAAGGCAATGATATTTTCAGTGGATTTATTTCTGGTAAAATACTGGATTCATTAATTATCGGTATTATTTGTTTTGCAGGTATGTCCATACTCAGAATACCGTCTGCCATGCTGGTAAGTTTGTTAGTAGGTATCACTAATGTTATACCATATTTCGGTCCTTTTATCGGTGCTATTCCTTCAACACTTATTATTTTAATGGACAGTCCTTCAAAAGCTTTAGTTTTTGTAATTTTTGTACTTATTTTGCAGCAGTTTGACGGAAATATTTTAGGACCTAAGATTTTAGGGGAATCTACCGGACTTTCTCCATTTTGGGTTATATTTGCAATTTTATTCTTTGGCGGCACAATGAGAGTTTTAGGTATGTTTATCGGTGTTCCCACATTTGCCGTTATTTATAATCTTATAAGAAGAATTGTAAATCACAATCTCCGAAAAAAAGATTTATCCACTGTAACAGATGATTATGCTTCCCCGGAACATCCTATTTTAAAATAAAGAAAATGCAGAAAACCTGTCGAAAATTAATTCGACAGGTTTTCTGTTTCTGTTAAATTTATTATTATATCACTGAAATACTTCATAAGTTTGGGATTTTCTTTTGCCGTTGAGAGCATATTAAAACGGATAAGTCTATCTTCAATATGTTCTTTTATAATCTGTTTATATTCCTTTGTATCTTCATAAAAATTTATTTTTAAATTTCCCCGATTTTCTTCTTCAATCAGTTTAGCATATAAATCAGAGATATAAGCTTCCTTCTCTGTTTTTACCGGATTTTCGGAAACAAATTCAGGTTCCCACCCTGTAATATTATTTTTAAAACCTTTTTCATGTACTTCATAAATATAACAGCTTTTACCTTTGAAAATTTCTTCAAAAGCCTTGGGATAACATTCAAAAATCACAGGTATGCCATTTTCTTCATCTATAATAAAATCAAAATCCGAATGATTTGCTCCGAAAATTAAACTTGTAACCATATTATTTAAAGCATAGATATATGGTTTTTTATGAGAGGATATATGGGGCTGAAGAACCTTTATTCCGCCTTTTGAAGATGTGTGATAAAGCATAAAATTTAAACCTCACTTTTAACTGTTTTATTTTGGTAAACCATATACAGAGAAAGCATTGTCAAAGCTAAATATCCTGTTATCAGCAAAAAGTTTACTTCTATTTTAAATACGGACAACAAGGTATTGGCAAGTCCATGAAAAACCATACACAAAAATACAGAATTTGTTTTTTTATAAACACAGGATAACCAAAAACTCAGAAGTATTCCCTGTATAAAAAACAGATAAAAAGGTATATTCTGTTGTGTACTGCCTTCAATAAACCACATTGGAATATGCCAGCAAACCCAAAATATACCTGTAATAATAACAGATGTGATATATGGAAACCTGGTTTGCAAAACAGGTTCAAGCATACCTCGCCAGCCTAATTCCTCATTTCCTCCTCCGATTAATGTTGCTGAAATAATTATAATCGGTATTGTAAAAGGTGGTATTTCTTGATTTAAACCCTGTGTTGCACCCATAATACCAATAAATAACAAAGATAAAATCAGAAAATATTTTATTCCATCTTTTTTTGTATGAAATATGTAATTTAATACAGATTTAAATGATTTATCCTCAAGGCATATTATTGTGGCAATAGTAGGTCCAAAACCACCCAGCATAAATAATGCTCCATAGATAAATCCTTGATTAATTATATCAAATTTTAAAAGTAATGCCAGCAAAAACCAAGAAATCCAACTGATAAGATATGTTATAGATAAAAATTTTAACGCTTTTTTCATAATATTTCAATCACTCTTTTCCCTATATTCATATTTTTTTATATAAGTCTAAAAGTGGCATTTATATGACAAATGCCACTTTTTTAACATTATTATAATATTATAATTACTCCAAATGCTGTGTGTTTGTAAGTTACATCAGCTATTTGATTACAATATTTACAATTTTTCCCGGTACACAGATTTCTTTGATAATTGTTTTGCCATCAAGGAGTGATTTAATTGTTTCATCTTCTTTGGCAATGGCAATAGTTTTATCCTTATCAGCATTTGCAGGTATTGTAATTCTGGATTTAACTTTACCGCAAATTTGAACGGCAATTTCAATCACATCATCAATACATTTGCTTTCATCAAACTTAGGCCATGCCTGTTCATTGAGCATACCACCGAAATTACAGATTTCCCAAAGTTCTTCTGTAAGGTGAGGTGCAAAAGGATTGAGCAAAATAAGCAATGTCTTATATTCGGCTCTGTTTACGGATTTTTTGTCGTAAAGTTCATTTACCAAAGTCATCAAAGATGCAATAGCTGTATTAAACTTCATATTTTCAATATCTTCAGAAACTTTCTTTATGGTCTTATGCATAATGCTTTCCATATCTTCACGATATGTATCTCCATCAATAAGCATTTCCTGCATATTCCAAATTCTGTCGGCAAATCTCTTACAGCCCTTGATAGAAGATGTATTCCATGGTGCAACCTTTTCATAATCACCGATAAACATTTCATAAAGACGAAGTGTATCTGCACCATAGTCATTGATAATATCATCAGGATTTACTACATTTCCACGGGATTTACTCATCTTTTCGTTATCTTCACCCAAAATCATACCATGGCTGGCTCTTTTTGCATATGGTTCGGGAGTGCTTACCACACCTATATCATAAAGGAACTTATGCCAAAATCTGGAGTACAAAAGGTGAAGTGTAGTGTGTTCCATACCACCGTTATACCAGTCCACAGGGAGCCAGTAATCCAAAGCTTCCTTAGCTGCCAAAACATCATTGTTCTTAGGGTCGCAATATCTCATAAAGTACCAAGAAGAACCTGCCCATTGAGGCATGGTATCCGTTTCTCTTTTAGCATCTGCACCACAAACAGGGCACTTTACATTAACCCATTCAGGAATATTGGCAAGAGGAGATTCTCCGTTTTCTGTAGGTTCACAGGAGTCCACATTTGGAAGTTTTAATGGTAAATCCTTTTCGTCCATTGGAACATATCCGCACTTAGGACAATGAATAATCGGAATAGGTTCACCCCAATATCTTTGACGGGCAAATACCCAGTCACGAAGTTTATAGTTTACTTTTTCCTTGCCAAGACCCTTTTCTGTCAGATATTCAATCATTTTTTTCTTTGCATTTTCCACGGAGAGTCCATCCAGAAAACCTGAATTTACCATAACACCTGTTGCACAGTCAGTAAATGCTTCTTCTTCCACATTTCCACCTTTTACAACTTCAATTATAGGAAGATTAAATTTCTTTGCAAATTCCCAGTCCCTTGTATCATGAGCAGGAACAGCCATAATTGCACCTGTACCATAAGTCATAAGCACATAATCTGACACAAAAATCGGTATTTCTTTGCCGTTTGCCGGGTTAATTCCCATTACACCCACAAGTTTAACACCTGTTTTGTCCTTGTTCATTTCAGTTCTTTCAAAATCGGATTTTTTAGCTGCCTGTTCTCTGTAAGCTCTAATTTCATCTATATTGTCAAGTTTATCTGCCCATTTTTCAATATATGGATGTTCAGGAGAAATTACCATATAAGTAGCACCGAACATCGTATCAGCTCTTGTTGTAAAAATAGAAAGTTTATCCCCTGCTGTGGTGTCAAAATTCACTTCTGCACCTGTGCTGCGTCCAATCCAGTTAATTTGTGAAGTTTTAACTCTGTCAATATAGTCCACATCTTTAAGTCCGTCAATAAGTTTGTCGGCATATTCGGTAATTTTCAGCATCCACTGGCTTTTTACTTTGTGTACAACAGGGCTCTTACAGCGTTCACATACGCCATTTACAACTTCTTCGTTTGCAAGAACAGCTTTACAGCCTGTACACCAGTTTACATTCATTTCCTTTTTATAAGCAAGCCCATGTTTAAAAAGCTGAAGAAAAATCCACTGTGTCCATTTGTAATAATCAGGGTCAGTTGTGTTTATTTCTCTGTTCCAATCAAAAGAAATACCTAAAGATTTAATCTGTTTTTTAAATCTTTCCACATTGTTTTTAGTTACTGTTTCAGGATGAATATGGTTTTTGATAGCAAAGTTTTCGGTTGGAAGGCCAAATGCGTCCCAGCCCATGGGATAAAGCACATTATAGCCCTGGAAACGTCTTTTTCTTGCTACAATATCCATAGCTGTGTAAGAACGGGGATGTCCTACATGAAGTCCCTGTCCCGATGGATAGGGAAATTCAACCAAAACATAATATTTAGGTTTGCTGTAATCATTGGTTGCGGCAAAGGTATTTTTTTCATCCCAAATATCCTGCCATTTTTTTTCTATTTTTTTATAATCGTAATACATTTTAAAAAAAACTCCTTTTAAGTTTTAAAATTCTATTTGAGGAGCATCTGCCCAAAGTCTTTCTAAAGAATAAAATTGTCTGGATTCTTCTGTAAAAATATGAACAATTACATCTCTGTAATCGGAAAGAATCCAATCTGCATTGTTTTCCCCTTCAACTTTTCTTGCAAAAATTTCTTCCTTTGCAAGACCTTCGTCCAAATATTCGGTAAGTGATTTTACCTGAGAAATACTGCTGCCGGAAGCAATTACAAAATAATCTGCAATAGCTGTAAGTCCTTCCAGCTTTAATATTTTAACATCTTTTGCTAGTTTATCATCAAGTATTTTTGCTGCTTTTTGAGCAATTTCTAGTGAAGTCAAAATTAAATCCCCCTTATTTTAAAAAACTGAATAATAATTATACGTTTTTACCGTTATTTCATTTATAGAAAATTTATTTCTGAAAAGGTTTTCAAGATTAAATTCAGAAAAATATTCCATGGTTTTTTCAAGGCTTTCTTCGGCAAGTTTACGCACATAATCCACATTGTGATAATCCCTCTCAGCGCTGATTACATCTGCCACATATACAATCATTTCCAACAAACTCATAGCAGGTCTGCCTGTAGTATGGTAGCGTACAGCGTTTATAATATCCAAATTATACACACCCATTTCATCAAAAATATATTCTGCCGCCGCTATACCATGAAGAATTTTTGATTGAGTAAAGGTTACTTCATCCCATTTTATACGGGACGATTTTATAATATCAATTTGTTTGTCTGTATTCATGCGTTTGCAAATATCATGTAAAAGTCCTGCTGTTCTGGCTATATGAGTATTAACTCCATATTTTTTTGCCAGATATTCGGCACTGTCTGCCACATTAAGTGAATGAATATATCTTTCTTTTTCCACAGATTTTTCTAATATTTCTCTGAATTTTTCCAGCGGATAAATATAATCATTTTCATCAAAACCATAAAGTCCGTTTTGTTTAATATATTCAAGAACTTCAAAAGTAATGTTTTCATCATCTTTTTTTGCAGAAAGGTTTTGTCTTATTTCTGTGGAATTTACCGGCATTATTTCTATGGGAAGAATTTCTGTTTTAGCATTTAAACTTTCCAGTCGAGTTTTATATTTTAAAAGTTCCTCATTTGATTCTTCCAGTCTTGCCGCTGTAACAAATGTAACCATTTCACAAAGTTCGGAAAATTTAAACCAGTTTTCCAGTGTTAAAAACATATCACTGCCTGTAATAAGATAAATATGGGCATCAGGATATTCACATTTTAAATGGTGAATAGTGGAAACAGTATAATTTATTTCTTTTCTGTTTATTTCCCAATCAGAAACTATGGCTTTATCATTATTTTTAAATGCTAAATCACACATTCTTATTCTGTGTACACCGGGAACTAAATTTCTGTCATCTTTATACCAAGTATCACCTACCGGCATAATAAAGAGTTTATCAAGTGCCAATTTTTCAGCAGCTGTTTCCGCCAAATTAATATGTCCTTTATGTGGAGGATTAAAACTTCCTCCGTAAACTCCTATTTTCATGATGTCCTCCGCTATTTAAGTTCAATTTTAGGATTTTCGTGATTTCTTCTGAATAAAACAAATCTTGTTCCGATAACCTGTACTACATCTGCATTGGTTTTTTCAGCAATTTCTTCAGCAGCTTCTCTGGCAAAAGAAGGCGCGTTATCCAAAGCTCTCATTTTGATAATTTCTCTGGCTTTTAAAGCTTCATCAACCTGAGCTATAAGGGAATCTGTAATTCCTCCCTTTCCAACCTGCAAAATTGTATCTATTGTATTTGCCATTCCTCTTAGTTTTGCTCTTTGTTTACTGTTTAACATATATCCGTTCCTTTCAAAAATGATTATTCTTTCATAATTTCGGGCAAAGCCTCTGCCAAAAGGCGAAGGGCTTTTCCTCTGTGGCTGATTTCATCTTTTTCTTCATTGGAAAGTTCAGCCATGGTTTTTCCGTCTTTTGCGATAAATATAGGGTCATAGCCGAAACCGCCATCTCCCTTAGGTTCATATCCGATTTCTCCATCACATCTGCCATAAAATACATATTCTTTGCTGTCCTTGCTTATATACACAATTACACAGGCAAAATATGCACTTCTGTCATCAGTACCCTGATTTTGGATTTCCTCCACAAGTTTTTTCATTTTGTGGTTATAATCCATGTTTTCACCGCCGTATCTGGCAGTATGTATTCCAGGCCTGCCTCCCAAACAGTTTACACAAAGACCTGAGTCATCTGCTATAACAGGTTCACCTGTAATTTTATGAAGTGTTCTGGCTTTTATAAGTGCATTTTCTTCAAATGTATTTCCGTCTTCTACGATTTCTACTGGAAGTTCAATATCCTTCATAGAAACAAGAGTTATATCATAAGCTTCCATTATGCGATTTAATTCTTTTAACTTTCCGTTATTCTTCGTCGCTGCTATCACTATCATCATTAGATACCTCCTCATCTTCTACTGAATCAAAAATTGCATCTGCAAATTCCTGTGGATTAAAAGGTTTCAAATCATCTATTTGTTCACCCACTCCCACATATTTAACAGGTACCTGCAATTCTTCTTTAATTCCGATTACCACACCGCCTTTTGCTGTGCCATCAAGTTTTGTCAGCACAATACCTGTAAGCCCTGCGGCTTCTTTAAAAAGTTTTGCCTGGTTTAAAGCATTTTGACCTGTTGTTGCATCCAAAACCAAAAGTATTTCCGGTTCTGTATCCGGACATTCTCTTTTAACAACACGGGAAATTTTTGCAAGTTCATCCATAAGATTTTTCTTATTGTGAAGTCTGCCCGCTGTATCACATATGATTACATCTATGTTTTTTGCTTTACCTGACTGAATAGCATCATATACAACTGCAGCAGGGTCTGCACCTTCATTGTGCTTTATCAAAGGAACTCCGGCTATGTCAGCCCAAATTTGAATTTGATCAATAGCTGCTGCTCTGAATGTATCGGCAGCTGCCAACATTACGGATTTTCCCTCAGACTTTAGGTTTGAAGCCAGCTTTCCTATAGTGGTGGTTTTACCTACTCCGTTTACACCTATTACCAAAATAACAGATGGATGACCTTCCAGATTAAGGGAATAATCCCCCTCAAGCATTTGAGCTACAACTTCTTTAATAAGACCTTTAAGTTCACCTGCATCTGTAAGTTTTCTTTCTTTAGCAAGTTGTTTGACATTTTCACAGATTTTTTCGGAAGTGATGACACCTACATCAGCCATAATCAAAGCTTCTTCCAATTCCTCAAATAATTCATCGTCAATTTTCTTAAATACCTTAGTTATACTGTCTATTTTTTTTGAAAATGACTCTCTGGTTTTTTTAAGTCCTTCTGCAATTTTACTAAAAAATCCCATATTACCATATCCTTTCTATTTCATTCCCAATTTCTGCTCTATTTCCGCTACTTTAAGTTCCAAAAGTTTGGAAACTCCTTCTTCCTGCATTGTAACACCGTAAAGCACATCTGCTTCTTCCATTGTGCCGCGTCTGTGAGTTATAGCAATAAACTGGGTATTATCAGATAATTTTCTCAAATATTTTGCATATTTTGTTACATTTACATCATCCAATGCCGCTTCGATTTCGTCCAAAATACAAAAGGGAGATGGATTTACTTTTAAAATAGCAAAATAAATTGAAATAGCTACAAAAGCCTGTTCACCACCGGAAAGAGCCGAAAGATTTTTGATAATTTTTCCCGGAGGCTGTACTTCTATTTCAATACCTGACTCCAATATATCAGTGGGGTCTGTAAGGTAAAGTTCGCCCTTTCCTCCCTCAAAAAGTTCATAAAAAATACTTTTGAAATTTTCGTTTATAAGATTAAACTGTCTAAAAAATATTTCTTTCATACTTTTTGTTAAATCATCAATAAGCTTTTCCAAAGCTGACTTGGATTTTTCCACATCACTGATTTGAGCTTTCATAAAAAGATAGCGTTCATTTACTTCTTTGTATTCTTCTATAGCACCTAAATTTACATTTCCCAGATTTTTTATAGAGGTTCTCAAAGCATGAAGTTTTCTTTCAGCCTCTTCATCATCTGTAATATTTACAGCTAATTTTTCGGCTTCTGTGCGTGTAAGTTCATATTCATCCCATAGTTTAGCCACAATGGTATCTGATTCAGTTTGCAAACCGTTTAGTTTTTCTTCCAAACGGATAATTTCAGCAGAAATTTTTTCCCTGTCTGCCATAATATCTTTTATACTGTTTCTGAGATTGGTTATTTCACTTTCATAAGAAGTGCGTTTTTCTGTCAATGTTTTTATGCTTTTGCTGTACTCGTCGGAAAGCTCAGCAAATTCAGCGGATTTCATTTCTGCATCTTTAATTTTTTTATTTAATACTTCATTTTCTTCCAATGCAGATTTTATCTTTTCTTTTATCTGTTTATTTCTTTCCTCACGATTGTCCTTTTGAGTTATAAGATTTTTAAGCTTTTCTTTTAAAGCTTCTGTATCTTTTTCCAAAAGCAGCAGCTGAGTTTTAGCTGAATTAATTTTTTCGGTATTAAAAATTGATATTTGTAAAAGTTCCTCATTTTGAATATTTAAAGCATCAATACTTTCTTCCGTATTTTTTAAATCCGTTTCAAGCCCTAAGATAAATTCTTTAACGGAGTTTTCATTTTCTTCACAGTCTATCATGCGTTTTTCCAGTTTTTCTTTTTCTTTTTTGAAATTTTCAATTTGATTGGCTTCATTTTTAACTGCAAATAAAATCTCGTTTTTCTCCGAAACAGTCATTTGTTTATCATTTAAAATAACGGTTATCTGACTTTCAGATGCTTTAATATGAGCTTTGATTTCGTTTATTTCATTGTTAAGTTTTTTTATTTCTTCATCATGTTTTTTTATTTTTTCTTTGATTTCTTCATTGGAAGAATAAAGCCTTTCCATTTCACCCCGTCTGGAAAGTATACCCGCAGACTGTACATGGGAGCCTCCCGTAAATGAACCTCCTGCATTAATAACCTGACCGTCAAGAGTTACAATTTTAAATTTATAGCTATATTTTTTTGCAATATCAGTGGCAAAATCCAAATCCTTTGCAATTATTATTCTTCCCAAAAGAGAAGAAATAACATTTTCATATTTTTCATTGTATTTTACTAAATTTTGAGCCAGTCCAATAAATCCCTGTTCGGTTTTTACTTGGTTTATATCTAAAAAAGCAGGTTTAATAGAAGTAAGAGGTAAAAATGTAGCTCGTCCTGCTCTTTCCTTAGCAAGATAGGAAACTGCCTGTTTAGCAGCGTATTCATCATTTACTATAATATTCTGCATAGCAGCTCCAAGAGCTGTTTCTATGGCAAGGCTGTATTCCTCCGCAGTTGAGATAACACTGGAAACCGTGCCTATTATACCCATAAGTCTGCCGTTTAGGGCAGCTTTGTGAATTGCTTTTACACTGTATGAAAAACCCTCCATGGTTTTTTCCATATCCTGTAAAATTTTAGCTCTCTGACTATTTGTTTTTATCTCATCTTCATATCCTGATAAAATTTTTTGCAATTCATTAAATTTATTTTCCCTAAGATTTAACTTTATCTCATAGCCATGTTTTTCATTTTCTTCTTCGGATATTTTTTCATCAAAAAGTGCCAAAGCCTCTTCTATTTCTTTTAAGTTTTTTTCTCTGTCCGCTGCATTTTCAGCTGAAATGTTTATCTGTTCTTCAATTTGTTTTAATCTGCTGCGATTTTCATTTATCATGGTGCTGTTGGTGGCAGCATTTACCTTTGATTCGTTTATTTTTACATAAAGGGCTGTTCTGTGAGCTTTTTTAGCGGAAATTTCTGAAGAAACAAGTTTTTTGGCAGATATATCTTC
>JAHHUA010000038.1 GCA_020024235.1 Oscillospiraceae bacterium | reverse complement strand
AATACTTATAATATCCCTGAGTAATATCAGGGATATTTTTTTATATTAACAAATTGATATATATTTTTTTCATAGATTGTGGTATCATAAATTTAATAAGAAGTTTAACACATTTACCTCAATAAAAGGAGGATTACCATGAAAAATATACAAGGTTTAATTATGAAAACGCTTTTGTCAAGCAAACATCCCCTTACAATGCGAAAACTGATAAAGGATTCGGGTATAAAACGAAAAGATTTATTTGAATTTAATCAGACTTTGGATTATCTTATCCAAAAGGGAAAAGTCAAAAAAACGGACAAGGGCTTTACAGCGATTAAAGCCTCTAAAAACACGGTTGTGGGTGAAGTAATAAGAGTACACGAAAAATTCGGTTTTGTAAAACTGATTGACTCGGAAAAAGAAGTTTTTGTACCGGGAAAATATATGAAAGGTGCTATGCCGGGGGATAGAGTAAATGTTACGGTTTCTCCCGGACGGGGCGGACTTGATGAGGGTATGGTAACTGCTGTTACTGAAAGGCTTCCCTATGTATTTTCGGGAACAATTATAAAAGCACATAACAGTTGTCAGGTTTTGGCGGACAGGGATTTTAAACTTCCTATAGATATAAGAAAATCAGATATAAAAAAAGTGGAGAACAAAGAAAAAGTCCTCTGCGAAATATATGAATACGGAAATGACCATTTTTCCCATGTAGCAAAAGTGCTGAAAAAATTCGGAAGCTCTTCTTCTGCCGCAAACTGCTGTGAAGCTGTGCTGGCGGCAAATTCTGTAACAAGAGAATTTCCCGATGAAGTTTTAAAGCAGGCAAAGGAAATAGAAGAAAAAGGTATTCATCCTAAGGAAATTGCAATCAGAAAAGACCTTCGCAATGAAACCATATTCACCATAGACGGCGCTGACACAAAAGATATAGATGATGCAGTTTCAATTAAAAAGCTGGAGAATGGCTGGGAACTGGGAGTTCATATTGCCGATGTAAGCTACTATGTGTTTAAAGACTGCCCCATAGACAAAGAAGCCTATAAAAGAGGTACATCTATTTATTTTGCCGATTCTGTTGTACCCATGCTGCCAAAGGAATTGTCAAACGGTATATGCTCCTTAAATCCGGGGGAGGACAGACTGGCATTTTCTGTTAAAATTATTTTAGATGAAAACTGCAGCATAGAAAAGTATTACTTTGACAAAACCATTATCCGTTCCTGTGTAAAGGGAGTTTACAGCGAAATAAATCAAATTATTGACCACAGAGAAACCCCGGAAATTAAAGAAAAATATAAATGTGTGGAAAAAGAAATTTTCCTTATGGCAGAACTTGCGGATATTCTCAACAAAAAACGCATTGCCAGAGGTGCAGTAAACCTTGAATCCACTGAATCCAAAATTATTTTAGATGATAAAGGCAGAGCTATAGATGTTATTCCCCGTGAAAGAGGAATCAGTGAAAATATCATAGAAGAGTTTATGCTTTGTGCCAATGAAGCGGCAGCTTCTTTTGCACTTCGTGAAGAACTTCCCTTTGTATTCAGAGTTCATGAAGGTCCTTCCGATGAAAAAATCCTTACTCTTAAAGAAATTCTTAATAAACTTGGAATAAATACTATGGAAATAAAGCCCGATTGTCCTTGTTCCGCATTGGCGGCAGCTCTTAACAAAGCAAGGGGAACCCGATATGAAAAATTAGTAAATAATGCTATACTGCGTTCCATGTCAAAGGCAAAATACAGCCAGGAAAATTTGGGGCACTATGGTTTGGTGCTGAAGAAATACACCCATTTTACTTCTCCTATAAGAAGATATTCAGACCTTTCCATACACAGAATTATGTCAGGGTATATAACAGGGATGAAACGTGAAAATATAGAAAAGAAATACAGAAAATTTGCCGATGACGCTGCAAAACAGGCAAGTGCAACGGAAGTTCGTGCCATGAATATAGAAAGAGATTGTGATGACTGCTATATCGCTGAATACATGAAAAATCACATAGGCGAAGAATTTGACGGAATTATTTCATCGGTTACAAATTTCGGAATATATGTGGAACTTCCAAACACTGTTGAGGGAATGTGCCGTCCCGAATATATAGAGAACAGCAGTTTTGAATTTGACGGTGATATGTCATACAGAGATATAATCTCCGGAAAAACTCTCACAGTGGGGGACAGTGTGCGAATAAAGGTGCTAAAATCCGATGTTGCCAGCGGAAATATAGATTTTGACATTCTGCTTTAATAAATATTAATTTTTATGTTTAAGAAATAAAAAGTTTATATTTGTGTCATGCAAAATATAAAATTCAGATTTAAAATAATAACAATAATTAAGAAATAAAACAAAAAAAACAAAAAAACCATTTTATAAAGCTGTTTTTTGGGTTTAAAGTCGAAATTTTATAAAAACATTGCAAATCTCTGTTTAATATGTTATATTGTATGAAGCAAATTTGTGCATTTGCAACTAAATTGATATTAATTTTTAATTAATATATAAATTTGAAAGGATGTTTTAAAACATGAAGAAATTATTAAGCATACTCTTAGTTGCTGCTATGACACTTTCTATGGCAGCTTGCGGATCTAAAACTAATGATAACAGCTCCGCTCCTTCCGAAACAGGATCCAGTTCCGAAGAAAGCGTTTCCGAATCTATTCCGGACAGCATGCCTGTATCCGCTGACTACAATGTCGGAATGGTTACAGATGTAGGCGGTGTAAATGACCAATCCTTTAACCAATCAGCTTGGGAAGGCCTTCAAAAAGCTGAAAGAGAACTTGGTGTTGCTCCTATGTACATTGAATCCAAACAAGAAGCAGATTACGGCCCTAACCTTGATATGCTTGTTGAATCCAATAACCAACTTATCTTTGGTATCGGATTTATGATGGCTGACGCTCTTACAGATGCAGCTAACAAGAACCCTGATGTAATATACTGTCATGTTGACTCCGAAATTACTGATATTCCTTCTAATATGATTGCAGTAAGATTCAGAGCACAAGAACCATCTTTCCTTGCAGGATATGTTGCAGCTAAATCAACCAAAACAGGAAAAATCGGTTTTGTAGGCGGAATTAAGGGTGCTATTATTGATCAGTTTGAATACGGCTACAGAGCAGGTGCTGCTTACGCTGCTAAGGAACTTGGCAAGGAAATCACAGTTGACGTACAATATGCAGACAGCTTCGGAGATGCTGCTAAGGGTAAATCCATTGCTCTTAAACAATACTCTGACGGATGTGATATTGTATTCCATGCTGCAGGCGGTGCCGGTGTAGGTGTTATTGAAGCTGCTAAGGAACAAAACAAGATGGCTATCGGTGTTGACCGTGACCAAAACTACCTTGCTCCAGACAATGTACTTACTTCTGTTGTTAAGGATGTAGGAACAGCTATGTTCCATGTTGTTAACGCTGCAAAAGAAGGCACACTTAAAACAGGTGAAGATCTTTCCTATGGTATCAAAGAAGGCTGTCTTGGTCTTGCTCCAACAAGCGACAAGAATGTAGATGCTGAAGTTTTGAACTCTGCTAAGGAAATCGAAGGCAAAATTGCAAGTGGCGAAATCGTTCCTCCTATGAACGAAGAAACATTCAACGATTATATTAAGGGCATTAACTAATATAAGTTAAAACTAATCCCCCGTGATTAATCACGGGGGATATTTATTGCCAAAAAACAGCGTAAAACAAGTATATATTCATATGTATTTATCTATAATTAATTTGAAAAAAATGTTGTTACAAATGATTAATTATGATATAATTATAAATGGACAGTTTTGACCTTTTGTGCCTTAACTGTCATTATTTAAGAAAATCGAAAGAATTGATATAATGAGAATATTGGGAATTGACCCGGGTTATGCCATAGTGGGATATGGGATTGTGGATTACAATAAAAATAAATTTAAAATGATAGATTATGGTGCAGTAATCACTGATGCAGGAGTGCCTTTTGAAGTCAGATTGGAAAAAGTTTATGACAGTATATGTGAAATTATAGATAGATACAGCCCCGAAGCAATAAGCATAGAACAGCTTTTTTTTACTACAAACCAAAAAACAGCCATTATGGTGGCACAAGCCAGGGGAGTTATAATTTTGGCAGCTATGAAAAAACAGGTGCCTGTTTATGAGTACACACCTCTTCAGGTGAAACAATCTGTAGTAGGTTACGGAAAAGCTGTAAAAAATCAGGTTATGGAAATGACAAGAGTTATTTTAAATTTGGAAAAAATACCAAAACCCGATGATGCCGCCGATGCTTTGGCTATTGCAATATGTCATGGACACAGTTCATGTTCGGCACTAAACAATTATATGAAACTTTTGGGAGGTAAAATTAGTTGATTTATTCTTTAAAAGGTATTCTTACATATTCCGAGCCCAATTTAGCAGTAATTGAATGCGGCGGAGTGGGATATATGTGTCAAATACCCCTTTCCACTTATAATACACTTTCCGATATAGGCGCACAGGAAATGCTTTACACACATATGAATGTAAGACAGGACGCCATAGATTTATTCGGATTTAAAACCCGCGAAGAAGTAAACAGCTTTAAATTGGTAACTACTGTATCAGGAGTAGGTGCTAAGGCAGGGCTTTCCATTTTGTCGGAAATGACCCCGGAAGATATAGCTTTGGCTATTGTGGCAGGGGATTCAAAAGCTTTTACAAAATGCAGTGGCATAGGAAATAAAATAGCAGCCCGTATTGTACTGGAACTTAAAGATAAATTTAAAAATGCTGATATTGCAGAAGTTATGACAGGTTCAGGAAAAGGAAATATTTCAGTATCTCCTATGGGTGGAGCTATGGGTGAAGCGGCTGCGGCATTGATGGCTCTTGGATATTCTCAGTCGGAGGCAGCATCTGCTTTGGTTTCTGCAGATAAATCTTTGTCTGTAGAAGAACTTATAAAATATGGACTTAAAGCACTGGCTATGAAATAAAAACAGAAGGGCGGTTACAGGATATGGAAATGGATTTTGAAAACAGGATTATATCCCGTGAAAATATGATGGAAGACAGTGACACCGAGTTTTCTCTCCGTCCCAAAACCTTGAGTGAATATATAGGACAGGACAAAGTTAAAGAAAATCTGGCCATATTTATTGAAGCTGCAAAGCAGAGAGGTGAGTCCATGGACCATGTGCTTTTGTATGGCCCGCCCGGTCTTGGAAAAACAACCCTCTCCAATATTATAGCCAACGAAATGAATGTAAATATCAGAATAACTTCCGGTCCTGCCATAGAAAAACAGGGAGATTTGGCAGCTTTGCTCACAAATTTATCGGAAAACGATATACTGTTTATAGATGAAATCCACAGACTTAACAAAAGTGTTGAGGAAGTGCTCTATCCTGCTATGGAGGATTATGCACTGGATATAATTATCGGAAAAGGCCCTTCAGCCCGTTCAATAAGATTGGATTTGCCAAAATTTACTCTTATAGGAGCTACTACAAGGGCAGGTCAGCTTTCAGCACCTCTTCGTGACAGATTTGGTGTTATTTTAAGACTGGAGCTTTACACTCCCCAACAGCTTACGGAAATTATAACCCGAAGTGCAGGGATTTTGGGAATAGAATGTGATAGGGAAGGTGCTGTGGAACTTGCAAGACGTTCAAGAGGTACACCCCGTATTGCCAACAGACTTTTAAAAAGAGTCAGGGATTTTGCTCAGGTAATGGGCAATGGTATTATAACAGAGAAAATAGCGTCTGTGGCACTGGACAGACTGGAAATAGATAAATTGGGCCTTGACTCCATTGATATAAGAGTTTTGGAAACAATAATAAAAAATTACGGCGGAGGCCCTGTGGGAATAGAAACTTTGGCAGCAGCAATAGGTGAAGAATCAGTAACTTTGGAAGATGTCTGTGAGCCTTTCTTAATGCAGATGGGATTTTTAAGCAGAACACCAAGAGGAAGATGTGTAACACCTTTGGCTTATGAACATTTAGGTATAAAAATGGAAAACACAAACAGTGAACAATTAAAATTTGATTTTAAGGAGTAATATATGGGTAAATTATTCGGAACAGACGGAATCAGGGGAGTTGCAGGAGAAGAGCTTACCTGTGATTTGGCTTTGGCTGTAGGAAAAGCCACTGCAATAGTACTTAAAGAACACAGTGATAAAAAACCTTTGGTTATACTGGGCAAAGATACAAGAAAATCCTCGGATATGCTTGAAACAGCAGTTTCAAGCGGACTTTGTGCTATGGGTGCCGATGTGATAAGAGTGGGTTTTATTCCCACACCTGCAGTGGCATATCTTGTAAAATTTTATAAAGCCGATGCAGGTATTATGATTTCCGCCAGCCATAATTCGTATGAATACAACGGCATTAAAATTTTCGGAAGTGAAGGCTATAAACTTTCCGATGATGAAGAAGATGAAATTGAAGATATTATACTTAATAAAAGAGAATACAAAGAAGAAACTTTTGATAAAATCGGTATATGCCGTATGGACGAAAATGCCCATCATGAATATGCTAAACATATAATTAAATCTTTGGACGGCTTTAAATCAAATCTGAAAGTTTTGGTGGATTGCTGCAACGGAAGTTCCTGTACCACCGCAAAAGAAATATTTGACGGACTTGGCTGTAATTATGAGCTTATAAACTGTGCTCCCAACGGTATAAACATAAATGACGGCTGTGGTTCTACTCACATTGAAAATATTTGTGATAAAGTAGTAAGCGGCGGATTTGATTTAGGTGTAGCTTTTGATGGTGATGCTGACAGAGTGCTTGCTGTTGATAACAAGGGCGAAATAGTAAACGGCGACTTTATCATGGCAATTATGTCAAAATATATGTGTGGAAAAGGCACTTTAAAAAACAATACAGCTGTTGTAACTGTTATGAGCAATTTGGGATTTACTAAATTTTGTGAAGAAAACAAAATAAATATGGAAATTACCAATGTAGGGGACAGACATGTGCTGGAGAATATGCTCCAAAACGGACACTGTTTCGGCGGTGAGGACAGCGGACACATGATTTTCCTTGATTATATGACAACAGGTGATGGTCAGCTTTCTGCAATACAGCTAATCAAAGTTTTGAGTGAAATAAATAAACCTCTCCATGAAGCTAAAAAGATTATGAAAAAATATCCTCAGATTTTGATAAATGTAAAAGTAACAAATGAAATAAAAGAAAATTACAGAGAAAACCCCGATATTAAGGCTTTAATAAAGGCTGAAACCGAAACTTTGGGCAACAAAGGCAGAATATTGGTGAGAGCATCAGGTACAGAACCCCTTATAAGAGTTATGGTAGAAGCAGATATGCAGGAAACTGCCGAAAATACAGCTAACAGAATTGCTGACAAAATAAAAAACTTAGCAAAAGCATAAAAAGATGGTGAAAATATGAGAATTAGCAGCGATTGGAAAGACTTTGAAATAATAGATTGCTCAGAGGGAGAAAAACTGGAAAGATGGGGAAATATCAGACTGATTAGACCTGACCCTCAAATTTTGTGGAATACACCAAAAGGCAAGGAATGGGAAATATATGATGCGAAATATATCCGCTCCCAGCAGGGGGGCGGTTGTTGGGACAGACCACAAGTGATGAAAAAAGAATGGGAAATAGAATACAAGGGACTTAAATTCTACATAAGACCTACCGGATTTAAACACACCGGACTTTTTCCGGAACAGGCTGTCAACTGGGATTTAATGACTGAAATAATTCAAAAAGCAGACAGACCCGTAAAAATTTTAAATCTCTTTGCATACACAGGCGGAGCTACTCTCGCCTGTGCAAAGGCCGGCGCCTCCGTGGTTCATGTGGATGCCAGCAAAGGTATGGTCAGCTGGGCAAGAGATAATGCCAAGCTTTCCGGATTGGAAGATAAGCCTGTCAGATGGATTGTAGATGACTGTGTTAAGTTTATCGAAAGGGAAATCCGCAGGGGCAACACCTATGACGGAATTATTATGGATCCTCCTTCTTATGGCAGAGGCCCCGGAGGAGAGGTTTGGAAACTGGAAGAACAGGTTTATACTTTGGCAAAACTCTGTTCAAAACTTCTCACAAAGGATTCCTTGTTCCTTTTGCTCAATTCATATACAACAGGTTTAAGTGCAGCCGTTATGGAATATTTGCTGGGAGTTACAGCTGCCGCTGAACATGGCGGAACTGTTTCTTCCTCTGAAATAGGATTACCGGTAAAAATCAGCGGATATACACTGCCTTGCGGAAGCACTGCAATTTGGAGAGGTGAAAAAATTGTTGAATAACATTATAGACGCTGAAAAACTTTCTTTTGCATATATAGATGATGACGGAAAAAATATAGATGTTTTTAAAAATCTTTCTATAAGTATAAAAGAAGGAGAGTTAGTGGCAGTACTGGGGCATAACGGTTCTGGAAAATCAACTTTGGCAAAACATTTTAATGCAATTTTAATTCCCAATGAAGGGGAATGTACAGTGGTGGGTTATAATACCAAAGATGAAGATTCTGTTTATGACATAAGACAGAATGTAGGAATGGTGTTTCAAAACCCTGACAATCAAATTGTTGCCACAGTAGTGGAAGAAGATGTGGCTTTTGCTTTGGAAAATATGGGTGTACCCTCTGGTGAAATAAGACAGAGAGTAGATGAAGCTTTGGAAGCTGTTCGTATGGAAAAATATAAACTTCATGCTCCTCACAGACTTTCAGGGGGACAAAAACAAAGAATTGCCATAGCCGGAGTAATTGCCATGCGTCCTAAATGTATAATACTCGATGAGCCTACTGCCATGCTGGACCCCAGAGGCAGAAAAGAAGTTATGGAAACTATAAAAATGCTCAGAGAAAAATATCATATCACTATAGTTATAATTACTCACTATATGGATGAAGCTGCACAGTGCGACAGAGTTGTGGTAATAGATAAAGGAAAAATACTTTATAATGCCACTCCTAAAGAAGTATTTTCACATGTAGAAGAAATAAAAAAAGTGGGACTTGATGTTCCTCAGGCTACAGAACTTGCCTATGAACTGAGAAAAGCAGGAGTAAAAATCCGCAGCGATATTATTACAGAAGAAGAATGTGTGGAAGAATTGACTAAACTGCTCAGCTAATTATTAGGAGGCCGTTAAAAACCATGTCAGTTATAAAAACAGAAGGATTAACCCATGTTTATTCTATGGGAACACCTTTTCAAAAAACAGCAATAGAAAATATAAATCTTGAAATAAACGAAGGGGAATTTATAGGTTTAATAGGACATACAGGTTCAGGAAAATCTACATTAATTCAGCATTTAAACGGACTTTTGGAACCGACTGAAGGAAAAATTTATATAGATAATGAAGATATGTGGGCAGATAAATCCAAAATCAGAGATTTCAGATTTAAAGTCGGACTTGTTTTCCAATATCCGGAATATCAGCTTTTTGAAGAAACTGTTTACAAAGATATTGCTTTTGGCCCTAAAAATATGGGACTTGATGAAAAAGAAATAGAAAAGCGTGTTTTTGAATCTGCCATATCTGTGGGACTTGCTCCTGAACTTATAGAAAAATCACCTTTTGAACTTTCCGGCGGTCAGAAAAGACGAGTTGCCATAGCGGGAGTTCTTGCCATGGAACCGAGAGTGCTTATTTTGGACGAGCCTACAGCAGGATTAGACCCCTATGGCAGAGAGGTAATTCTCAACCTTATAAAAAAATATCATGAAGAAAAAAATAAAACCATAATTTGGGTTTCTCACAGTATGGAGGATATTGCCAGATTTGCGGAAAAGGTTTTGGTTATGAATGAATCCAAAATATTTTCTTTCGGCACTGTGGAAGAAGTTTTCAGAAATAACAAGGAAATTGAAAATATCGGACTTTCCATACCTCAAATTACTAAAATTTCCAGAAGCTTATCGGAAAAAGGTTTAGAGATAGACAGTGGTATTTTTAATGTGGAAGCAGCAAGGGACAGTATTTTAAAACTGCTAAAAAAAAAGGAGGGTTAAATTATGCTTAAAGATATAACCATTGGACAATATTTTCCCGGAACTTCTCCTATGCATAAAATGGACCCAAGAATGAAAATTTCACTGACCTTTCTTTATATAATTGCACTTTTTTTGGCAAAAAATATTGCAGCAGTAGGTTTTGGAGCAGTATTTGTGATTGTTTGCTATTGGATATCAAAAATTCCTTTAAATATGATTATTAAAAGTTTAAAGCCTATTGTTCCCATTATAATTTTTACATCCGTTTTAAATGTGTTCTTTGTAGAAAGCGGAGAATTATTATTTGAATGGAAATTTATTCATATTTATCGGGACGGCATTATAGTTTCAATACTTATGTCTATGAGAATTATTTGTCTTATAGCAGGTACCGGACTTTTAACTTATACTACATCACCTATATCACTTACAGACGGCATTGAAAGACTTTTGGGGCCATTAAAAAAAATAAAGGTACCTGTACATGAAATAGCTATGATGATGACAATAGCTTTGAGATTTATTCCCACACTTATTGAAGAAACAGAAAAAATTATGTCAGCACAAAAAGCAAGGGGTGCCGATTTGGAATCCGGCGGAATTGTTGACAGGGCAAAAGCTCTTATTCCCATACTTATACCTCTTTTTATTTCTTCATTCAGAAGAGCCGATGAATTGGCTTTGGCTATGGAATGTAGATGTTACCGTGGAGGAGAAGGCAGAACCAGAATGAAAGTTTTAAAGTATACCTTTGTGGATTTTGTGGCTTTGGGATTGGTAGTTGTATTTACTGCCGGCATTATGGGATTAAATTTTGCTTTGCCTACAGTTATGTAATATGAGAAATATACTTATAAAAATAGCTTACTGTGGTGCTGATTACTGCGGATTTCAGGTACAGAAAGACAAGCCCACTGTAGCCGAAAAATTACAGGATGCCATTGAAAAGGTTTTTCACAAAAGATATGATATAAAAGGCTGTTCCAGAACTGATTCGGGAGTTCATGCCAGAGATTTTGCAGTATCTTTTAAATGTGATGGCAGCATACCCTGCGATAAAATCATAAATGCCTTAAATGTACATCTGCCCGCTGATATTGTTGTAAAAGAATGTGAGGAAGTGCCTGAGGACTTCCATGCCAGATATAACAGCCGTGGAAAAAGATATGTTTATCTTATTCATAACAGCATTATCAGGGACCCTTTTCTTGAAAAAAAATGTTTGGAGTATAAATATAAGCTCAATGATAAAATCATGGACGAAGCTGCAAGGTATTTTGAAGGAACTCATGATTTCAGTGCATTTTGCAGTGCGGGAACTACTGTAAAAGATTTTGTGAGAACAATTTATTCCGCACGGGTAGTAAGAGAAGGGGATATGGTTAAATTTATTGTAGAGGGAGATGGATTTCTCTACAATATGGTGAGAATTATGGTAGGGACACTGCTCAGTGTGTCCATGGGAAAAATAAAGCCTGAGGAAATATCTGAAATAATAGAAAGCAAAGACAGAAGCAAAGCGGGTAAAACCGTAGAATCACAGGGACTTTACTTGGATAAAGTATTTTATTAGGGAGGGAAAATTATTGGGACAAATAGATGACTTGAAATATGCAAGAAAAATACGCAGCAGAAAGAGAGCAGCGCGTCATTTTTTTATTTTGATGATTTTGTTCATAATAATTTTCACATTTTATTTACTTTTTGAAAAAGTAAAAGAATTTGATATAAAAACACGAATAAATGATATAATCATTTCAATGGGTTCCGGACCGGGTTTTCCGGTAGATATTGCAGGAAGAGAACCTATTAAATTTTATCAGGCAGGGGGAATGCCTGCAATTTTAAATGATAGTAATAACTATGTTTACAATTCTAAAGGAAAAACTATTTTAAATATTACTCATGGGTATAATATTCCTATAGCTGAATCAAAAAACGGCAAAATTTTGCTGTATGATTTGGGAGGAAGAAAATTGCAGATACATTCTCTCAGCAGACAGCTTTTGGAAATGGAACTTGATCAAACAATTATAGATGCGGATATCAGTGAAAACGGATATTTTGCTGTGGCAACCAGTTCAAATGATTATGTAGGAGAAGTTTCGGTATATAATGAAAAGGGGAAAAATACTTATAAATGGTTGTCGGCACAGAATATAATAACTGATATAAGCATTTCTCCCAAAGGGGATTATTTGGCTGTTTCTGCAATTAATACGGATAAAGGTTCAGAAATTTCCTGTTTATATTTATTTAAAATTGATACACAAACTTATAAAAAAATAGATTTTGTAGAGGAATATCCACTAAGTGTAAGGTACAGAAAAAATAATGAACTTACGCTTATTACAGATAAATCCATAAAATCTTATACCAATTCCGGCAGACAAATAGGAAAATATGAATTTAAAAATAAAATATTATCCAATTTTTATGATGAAAGCATAAATACAGCTTTGGTATTTACCGAACACGGAAAAAAAGATGAATATACTGTAGTTCAACTTAACAATAAAGCAGAAGTTTTATCGGAAAATAAAATCAATAAAAAAATTCTTGATATTATGATTGATGAAAAAGGCAGCTGTATAACTACAGAAGAGGAAATTATATTTATTGATTTGACAGGAAATGAAGTTGAAAAACTAACTGTTCCATGGGTAAAAAAATCACTGATTATTGGACAACAATTTTATTATTCTACACATAATGAAATTTATAAATTAAATGGGTTAAAAAGAGTAGCAAAACAAAAAGGGGTGAATTAATGCTAAATGCTTTTATGATAGATTTTTTGACTGTTTTAATTGTATTATTATTTGCTTTTTCTGCAGCTAAAAAGGGATTTGCCGTATCTATGGTTTCATTTTTCGGTTGGGCAGTTTCTCTTTTGGCAGCAGTAATATTAAGCAGAGCAGGTGCATTATTCGGCTATGAAGTAATACTGAAAAATAAATTGATTGAGATCATATCTACTGCTGTGGCAAATTCGGACAGCAGTCAGATTATTGCAGAAAAATTATATGAAATGATGAATATTTTGCCTCAATATATGATAAATATGATGGAATTTGAAACAGGAGGCGTAAGTTCTCAGCTTAATAATATAATAAGTCAAAATTCAGAAGCAATTTCCGAAACTATATTGCTTTTTCTTTCACCTATAATAAAAGC
>JAHHUA010000037.1 GCA_020024235.1 Oscillospiraceae bacterium | reverse complement strand
CGTACAACAAAGCGATTGTTTTAGGGTATATTAGCCCTTTGATGTAGTCTAAAGGTTTACATAATGTAATAATCTAGCTTGCCAAATGGAAATTTACAAGTAAGCAACGCAGCAATAGGAACAAGGGCTACGGTATTTCACCGTAGCCCTTGTTCCTATTGAATTGAAGAGTTCTTATTTGTAAACGCTTTGCAGAATTTGCCCTTGACAAATTAGAGTTTCAGGAGCAGATTTGTCAAGGGTCTTTCCCCAAAAATAATACATTCCGAAAAGAGAGAGGGGCTTTAAGTTCCTCTTGACTACCGGAAAGCACCAGGGTGGGAAGCTGTCAAGGGTGTTACCAAGCAAGGTAAAGTCGATCCCTTGACGGCTTTTCGTTTCGCTGCTACCAGCAGGCTTGAGCATCCTCATTGAAGAGCGCACAGCTGCCGTCAGGCAGTACCATCGCTGGCTTTGCCGGTGGTAAATAAATGTGCCCTTAGTATAACTCAGGGAAATTATGATTAACTTTTCTGTATATTAAAGGTATAATTGGAACAATTATATAAATTAGAGTTTGAGAGAGAAATAATGTATGGCAAAACAGCAGCCTTCAGCAGAGCAAAAACAATTAGACACCGATATTTGGATTATCCCACTGGTTACTTTAGGATTTTTACTTTTCTATGCAGCTATTGGAAATCAACTGCGGGATTTTGTTACAGATAGTAGTATTTCTGTTATCCCACGACTTTTACTCAATGGGGCTATCCAGTCTGATGTGGCTGGACCGGGGATAACAATTGTTTGTGTTCTGCGTAAGGAAAAATTTACGTATTTTGGACTGATACGAAAAAATGCTTTCAAAGCAATCATTGGGACAATTATATGCTTTGTCCCGTCTATCATGTATGTTTTTTTATCAGGCCAGTCAATGGTTATGAGCCTTTCAGTATTTTAATTACTGATGATGTGATTGCAAGCGGCATCCCATTTTCAATAATTGGTATGACATTGATTATTGTTTCTCGTTTGCATTTTGCACAGAATAGAGGGAAGTTTTCAAGCACTGTATCATGGCGTACTTTAATCCGGGTCTTGTTGTTGCAAATCGGACATAGTACCCATTTTTCTTCTCTCAATAAGCCGCCCTCCTAACTGGAATCAAATGCTTATTATCGAAAAGTAGGTTGCAGCATATAGGAGTATATTTGCAACAACGATAAAGCTGCGTCCAATCTTTCTTTTGGATAGCAGTGCATAACATTGTGCAAAATAAGCAATTATTTCAGCAAACCACAGCAGTAGAAGGTGCCATGAAAAAACAGTGTATATCAGACTAATCCCAAGAGTTAGAATTCCATTCACAATGATTGCAGTTATTCCATAGGATAAAACGATCTGTTGATCTGAATACGGAATAGACAAGCCCAGTTTTCTCTTGTCGCAAACACTTTGAACTTGTTTGGCTAACAGTTGGTATAAGCTGCTCAAAGCAGTTGCTGTACATAGTACAGTAATCATTCCTGTAATCGCAGGATCGTCCAACAACGGTAAAAATGTCAGCATATTACTTTTATGAACAAGCCAACCAAACAATATTAACACCGCAACAAGGGTGATAGGGCCTTTTTGCATACGAATTAGCTCTAACAAACTTTTATGCCATAAAGCTGTATGCTTTGAGGAACGAAAGTGGCTTAATTTCAAGCCCTTGATATAAGCGGGACGATTTTCCTCTGCAAGTTGATACATTTTTGCGTAGTTATTTTGACTGACCGCCACCTCAGCAATATCTATTTTTTGTAGCTGTTCATAATATTTGGGCAAATCCAGCTTTAAATATTTCCAAGTATAAAGGACAGAAAAGAACAACAGGACTGCTAATCCGATTATCGAAAATACAGAAGCAGCAAGAAGTAAAACTGTACAGATACCAAACCCAACCAGTGCAAACATCTTACCAGTGCCCTTTGCATGATAAAAAATCCAAGAAAAATATGTGCTGGTGCCAAAATACAGCGTAATTAGGGTTGTCATCTTCACAAATACTGTATCGAAAATGAATCCACTTAAAAAGAAAGCAATTATCGCTGATCCAAGCAGTGAAAGGATCATAGATGTGATTTGTTTGCGGCAAAGTATGGTTGCGAATAGTTTTGTATTGTAAGTGAATAATGTACTTGCTGCATCCATACGAATCACAGGAGTTTGTGATAAGAAGCCCCGAAACAAATTAAGTGCCACCACTGCCAGCAAAATATAGAGGGTACCTTGTGGGGAGGCTGTGGTACCATGTGCTATTTTTGCTATTGAAAACAAAAACTGGTACAACAATACTCCACACACAAAGAGAATACCTATTAGGCTCTGCCAAGTGTGACGGATTGTCCCTTTCATTAACCGTAGTTTATTTTTCAAAAGATACATTTCAGCTTGATGTGTCATCTTGTTTCACCAACCTTAAATAAGCATCCTCCATAGTCCCGTCATCTGAAAGACCGACATCTTTTAGCAAACTCTGTTTAGAGCCATGAGCCAAGCATTTCCCGCTTTTTATTATCACAAACTTATCACAAATGTTTTCTACAACATCCAGCAAGTGGCTTGACAGTATTACTATTTTTTGCTTCTTTTTCTGCTCAATCAACAGTGATTTTAGGGCCGCAATCTGTGTAGGATCAAGACCAGAGAAAGGTTCGTCTGCGATCAGCAGCTCATAATCACGCAAAAGCGCCATTGCAATCATCAATTTCTGTCGTGTCCCTTTGGATAATGCTGACGGTATTTTATTTTGATGCTTGTGCAGATCAAAAACTTCAATCATTTCCTTGACCGAAATATCATTCCGTGGATATAGTGCCTTTGTGAATTGCAGATGTTCCAGTAAAGAAAGTTCTTCATAGAAAACGGGAGTGTCCGGGATATATGATACAGGGTAATCCCATTGTGAAAAAGAGAAAATATCCTTTCCGTCAAGAAGTATTTTCCCATGATCTGGTGTAAGGAAACGGTATATGTTTTTGATAAGGGTAGATTTTCCGGCGCCATTTGCTCCTACTAAGCCGATAATCTCACCACGCATGGCCCCAAATGAAACATTATCCAGCGCCTGTACATCCGCATATGAATATTTGATGTTCTGAACTTCAAAATCCATAGTATCTCCTTCCTGCTTATTTATTTCTTTCATACTCCAAGATGTCACAAATTGCATCAAGGGTCGAAAAGTGTATTGCACTTATTTTAATGTTAGAAAAGTTCACATTCACAATGCCTACCCTCTTAGCCAATTCATTTAGGGTGATTTTTCTATCAGCCACCATACGGTCAACTTTCAAAATAATAGCCACTCAATCACTCCCATCACATTGTTTCGTTGGATTGTTTTTGAAGAAGACAGACATATTCAAAAATCACCGCAAAGCAATAGAACAAAATGTCTAAAAAAATATATCCCATTGCATAGTAGGCTTTTATGGAAAATAGCTTTCTTAGCGCAAAAATTGAAGCAGGGCTTACGATACCTTCAAAAATCATAACAAGAGAAATCATTTTTATTAGCTTGACATTATGAGGAAGAAACGGAGTATACTCTCTGCTAATGTCTTTGGAAATTTTGTGGGCAAGGATAAAAACGATCAGCAAAAAGAATGACTGTATTCAAATCCAACAGCTATTAAATAAAATTGCATTGTTGTGGTATACTAAATTTGTAACATGTTGTTTGAATAATATTATACCATATTATTCAAAATCATTCAAACATTGTTTTACAAATTTAGTATACCACTACACTTGACCGTATCAGCTGTAATATCGGTGATTTTGCAAATCTAATTGAAGAATTGGGAGAGCGGAATATCAATTTTATTTCAATAAAAGAACAGTTTAATACTTTATCTCCAATGGGAAGAGCAATGATGTACATAGCTTCTGTTTTTTTACAGCTCCGACAGTGAAACAATACCAGAACCTATTCGTGATAATCTTCATAAGCTTGCAAAAACAGGACGATGGCTTGGAGGCAATACATCTACAGGCTATGAATCGGAAAGTATAAGCAATGTTACCGTAGACGGTAAAGTTCGCAAGTCCTGCAAACTAAAAATTATACCTGATGAAATTAACTTGGTTAAAGTGATTTTTGATAAGTCCTATGAAAACAGGCTTAGAAAAACACCCTCTATGGCAGAGTAAAAAAACTGCCATAGGGGGAATTTTTATGACAAGTTTTCAGTTTGCAAGGGGTTTTTAAATACAATTTAAATTAAAAATGCTTAAAGCCCAAATAAGTTCTTATCACCTTATCAAAGTTAATATAATTTTAAAGAGGTGATTTATATGTGGACATTATTAGCGCCGGTAATAAGCAATATGTTTTTTCTTGCTATGCACGTTACAGGAATTTCTGTATTTCCCAAACCACTTTCGGAAGAAGAGGAAAAACACTGCTTTGAACTAATGGCGGAAGGGGACAAAAACGCAAAAAATAAGCTTATAGAGCATAATCTGCGTTTGGTGGCACACATTATAAAAAAATATTATTATAACAGCAAGGAACAAGAAGATTTAATATCTATAGGAACAATCGGACTTATAAAAGCTGTTTCCACATTCAGCTATGAAAAAGGGTCAAAGTTTGCAACCTATGCGTCCAAATGTATAGAAAATGAAATACTTATGTATTTTCGCAGCAAAAAAAAGGAAGCTCAGGATGTGTACATATCAGACCCCATAGATACAGATAAAGAAGGTCATAGCCTAACTCTTATGGATATTGTGGCAGATGATTCTGATATTATCTATGATGTGGATTTAAAAATGAACAGTGATAAACTTTATAAAGCAATGGATAAAGTTTTAACCAAAAGGGAAAAAGAAATTATAGTTAAACGATATGGCTTAAACGGAGAAAAAGCATTACAGCAAAGAATAATAGCCGATAAACTTAATATTTCCCGTTCATATGTTTCAAGAATAGAAAAAAGGGCATTAGAAAAATTAAAATCTGAAATGGATAGTGGTGATTTGTAAAGTAAAAAAAATTTTATTAGTTTTGTGAAATTAAAGCAGGTTTTATACAAAAGCACTTTAAAATAAATGTTTAATTTTCATTTTTAAAAACATCAGATGAAAACTGTAAATTCCTTTTGTGTAAACAAAATACAAACTGCCCACTTTATACTAAAAAAAATACACTTGTACCTTTTATTACAAAATACCTTAAAAATTTGTTTAAACTGATAAATTTTTATTATTACAATACTTGAAAAAGACATATTTCTTTGCTATAATAAAATCATAATTTAACAAATATAAATGAAGGGCGGTTTATAATTATGAAATTAGTTTATGAAGGCAAAACAAAAAATGTTTACTCAATGGACGATGGAAACTACTATCTCAAATTTAAAGATGATGTAACAGGTCAGGACGGTAAATTTGATCCTGGTGCAAATACTGTAGGTCTTTCCATTGAAGGTATGGGCAAAAACTGCGTAAGACTTACCAAATTCTTCTTTGAAAAAATCGAAAAAGCCGGCATACCTACTCACTATGTATCAGCAGATGTAGAGGACAGCTCTATGGTAGTAAAACCTGCTGTAGCTTTCGGTCAGGGATTGGAAGTTATTTGCAGACTTAAAGCTGTAGGAAGCTTTTTCAGAAGATACGGCGGATATGCAAAACAAGGTCAGGATCTTGACTACTTTGTAGAAGTTACACTTAAAGACAATGACAGAGAAGATCCGCCTATTTCCAAGGACGCTTTGGCAATGCTGGGTATTCTCACAGAAGAAGAATATGAAACACTTAAAGAACTTACAAAGAGAATTACAACTATTGTAAAAGATACCTTGGCAGAAAAAGGTGCAGAACTTTACGATATTAAATTTGAATTTGGCAGAGTTGACGGAAAAATCACTCTTATTGATGAAATTTCCGGCGGTAATATGAGAGCATATAAAGACGGAAAAGTTATTGATCCAATGGAACTTCCAAATATTTTGTTTAACTAAAAAATATATTTTTTAATTATGTTTTAAGAATATAAGGGCAGTATATATTAATATAATACTGCCTTTATTTTTAATAAATTATTTAAAACAAAATGATTTTACTGCTATAAAGTAAGCTGATATTTTAGTTTTTATGTAAGTTCTGATAATTAAATTAAAAAAATTGACAAAAACACTTGCATTTTATTATACGATATGATAAAATATCAATGTTATATATGTATATTGGATTGAAAGAGGTGAAATATACAATGAAAAAGGGAATTCATCCTGATTACAAGCCAACAACAATTACTTGTGCTTGTGGTGAGGTTATAGAAACTAGCTCTACTAAGGAAGATATCAAAGTAGAAATTTGTTCTAAATGCCATCCGTTCTTCACAGGCAAACAAAAATTGGTTGATACAGGCGGTCGTGTAGACAGATTTAATAAGCGTTTTGGAATCAATAATAAGTAATTATTATACAAAACTAATGAGGGCGGTGCAATAAAATGCACCGCCCTAATTCGCTATATAGTAAAAGGAGGCACTTATGGAGTACATTACCACAGAAGGCGAAGGAAAAGACGAATTTACAGAGAAAAAATCCCGATTTATCGGCTATCTTACCCATGTGGAAAGCGAAGAAGAAGCTCTTTCGTTTATAAACAGAAAAAGGGAAGAACACTGGGATGCTACCCATAATGTCTATGCTTATATTTTAAGAGATGGACAGATAAAACGATATTCTGATGACGGAGAACCTCAGGGAACTGCAGGTATACCTGTTTTAGATGTACTTCAAAAAGAAGGTTTAACTGATGTTTGTGTTGTAGTTACCAGATATTTTGGAGGTACTCTTTTAGGGGCAGGAGGACTGGTGAGAGCTTATTCCCATGGGGCAAAAATTGCAGTGGATGCATCCTTTATAAAAACTATGTCACCCTGTACAGAAGTTTCACTGGATATAGATTATGGTTTATATGGTAAAATTACATATATTCTGCCTCGATATTATATAAAAACATTGGACAGTGTTTTTGAACAAACAGTTAAACTCAAACTTCTTTTAAAAGATAAATATTTAGACAGCTTTAAAAAAGAAATTACAGAAATTACTTCAGGTGCTACAAAAGTTTTTGAAGAAAATAAATACTATGATTATATTCCGGAAAAATAATTTTTGCAAAAAAGAGGATTTCGGCAAAGTTATGCGTATAATATAAAGTAATATGTTATAAGGAGGTTTATACTTGTGATTTCGGAAAGTTTTATAGAAGATTTAAAATATAAATGCGATATCGTTTCCATTATATCATCTTATGTGGATTTAAAAAAAGCTTCCCGAGTTTACAAGGGACTTTGTCCTTTTCATTCGGAAAAATCTCCTTCATTTACTGTGTATCCTGATACCCAGTCTTTTTACTGCTATGGCTGAGGTACAGGTGGGGATGCAGTTACATTCATAAAAAAAATCGAAAATATTGAATATTTGGAAGCTATTAAATTTTTAGCGGAAAAAATCGGTGTCCCGGTGCCGGAGGACAGTCAAAATGACCGTATGATAAGGCTGAAAAAGGAAATTTTGGAAATAAACAAAGAAACAGCCAGATTTTATCACAGTCTACTTCGTTCAAATGAGGGGACAGATGCTTTAAATTATCTTTTAAACCGAGGACTTTCAGGCAAAACCATAGGAAAATTCGGATTAGGTTATGCTCCTGACAGTTGGGACAGGCTATATAATTATCTTTCAAAAAAAGGTTTCAGTGATTATGCACTGTCATCGGCATTTGTGGTTAAACCCGGCGGAAATAAAAAATATTATGATGTTTTCCGAAACAGAATTATTTTTCCCATAATAGATTTAAGAGGAAATGTCATAGCCTTCGGTGGGCGTATATTAAAAGGCGACGGACCTAAATATCTAAATTCAGGTGATACTCCTGTATTTAAAAAAAGCAATAATCTTTTTGCATTAAATCTTGCTAAATCCAGCAAACAGCCGTTGTTTATCCTGTCCGAAGGTTATATGGATGTAATATCCATGCACCAAGCAGGATTTGACAATGCTGTGGCAACTTTAGGTACAGCACTTACCTCCCAGCAGGCAAGACTTATAAACAGCTACCGCAATGAAGTGGCACTTTGTTATGACTCCGATGAAGCAGGACAAAAAGCTACAGCCAAAGCTATAAAAATCTTTGAAGAAACAGATATAAAGGTAAAGGTTATATCCATACCCGGAGCTAAAGACCCCGATGAATTTATAAAGAAAAACGGTGCTGTCAGATTTAAGCTTTTAGTGGAGGGCAGTGCAGGCTCCACTGATTACGCATTGGGAAAAATAGCTGAAAATTATGATTTGGAAACTCCTCACGGAAAACTGGGATTTGTAAATGACTTTTGCAAATATATTGCAGAAATACCTTCACCTGTGGAAAGAGATATTTATATAACTCGAGTGTCGGAAAAATTGGAGATTGACCGTGGAGCAATAAATGAACAAGTTATAAATCTTGTAAAAAAACATGAAAATCGAAAAAATTATATTGAAAAACAGGATATAAAAATGTATACTGACAATATTCCTTTAAAAAATCGTGATCCCAACCGTGCAAAATATATTAAATATGCTTTGGCGGAGGATATGCTGATGAGTATGCTTATCCGAAATCAGGATTTTCGGAAGAAAATATCGGATATAAAACCCGAAAATTTTATCACTGATTTTAACAGAGAGATATATCGTATCATATATGAAAGACTTTCTGAAGGAAAATCCATTGATATAAATTATTTAGGAACTGTTTTAAATGATGAACAAATGTCCCATATAAGTTATATATTGGCAAAAAACAGTGCAGTTAACGGTGATTTAACTTTAATGGAAGAAAATATAAAAACAATTAAAGAATTTGATCTTTTCATGAATCCCAAGGCGATTTTGGAATCGTCCCCGGAGGAGCTTATGAGTAAGATACAAAAAAAGCGTAAATAGGAGGAATGTATTTTGGCAATGAAAGAAAAAAAGGCATCTTTGCACGAATTATTGGAACAAGGAAAACAGAAAGGCAAACTCACCACAAAGGAAATAGAAGGTTTTTTGGATGACATCAATTATGATGGTGATCAGCTTGATAAATTCTATGATACTTTGGAAAACTGCAACATTGAGATAATTGATGACATATCTCCTATTGATATTACAGATGATGACAAAACCGATCCAAAAGATTTGGATCTTGCTTTTTCCGTTGAAGGTATCAGCATTGATGACCCAGTAAAAGTTTATTTGAAAGATATAGGTAAGGTTCCTCTTCTTTCCCCCGAAGATGAAACAGAATATGCAAAAAAAATGCTGGAAGGGGATATTGAAGCCAGAAAAAAATTGGTAGAAGCAAACCTTCGTTTGGTAGTCAGCATTGCCAAAAAATATGTAGGCAGAGGTATGCACTTTTTGGATTTGATTCAGGAAGGTAATTTGGGGCTTATTAAAGCTGTGGAAAAATTTGACTATACTAAGGGCTTTAAATTTTCCACATATGCCACTTGGTGGATAAGACAAGCCATTACTAGAGCTATTGCAGATCAAGCCAGAACTATTCGTATTCCTGTTCATATGGTTGAAACCATTAACCGTGTTAAAAAAGCAAGCTCACAGCTCCTTCATAAAAACGGACATGACCCATCTGCTGAAGATATAGCTGCAGAAATTAAAATGCCTGTTGAAAAAGTAAGGGAAATTATGCGTGTGGCACAGGAACCCGTATCTTTAGAAACACCTATAGGTGAGGAAGAAGACAGCCATTTGGGTGATTTTATTGAAGATGAAAAAGCTCCTGCACCTGCCGATGCGGCATCTCATACTTTGCTCAGAGAACAGCTTAATGATGTTTTGGCAACATTAACTTTGAGAGAAGCCAAGGTTTTGAAGCTCCGTTTTGGATTGGAAGACGGCAGAAGCAGAACCTTGGAAGAAGTGGGCAAGGAATTTAATGTAACTCGTGAGAGAATTCGTCAAATTGAAGCTAAAGCTTTAAGAAAGTTAAGACACCCAAGTCGTGCCAAAAAACTTAAGGATTTACTGGATTAATTTTTATAAATATAAAAGGAGAAGTATATTTTTATGCAAATTACGCTAGAAGCGGATTACGCAGTAAGAATAGTAATGTGTCTTTCAAAACATACCACAAAGCTTGGGGCAAAAGAAATATCTAAGGAAACAGAAGTAACACCGAGATTTTCTTTAAAAATTCTCAGAAAATTAGTAGCAGCCGATATAGTTAAATCATACCGTGGTATAAACGGCGGTTATGAATTGGCAAAAGACCCCTCTGAAATAACACTTTGTGATGTAATTGAAACAGTTGAAGGCAGTTTATTTATGTCACGCTGTTTAAATCCGGGTTTTAAATGTTTTCACAAATCTAAATATTCAGGAAAATGTCCTGTTCAAAAAGTATATTGTGAAATAACTCAAATGGTACATGATAAATTATCTAAAGTAAGTTTCGCAGATTTAATATCTGAAAATTAAAAAAAGTGGGTTAATACCCCCCTTAAGAAAACGAAAAATCAGAATTTGACGGAAGGATAAAAGGATGGATATATCTTTCAAAACAGATAATCAGAAATTTAATTATAGAGTATGTGCTATGATGATTTCTGACGGAAAAATTTTGGCAATGCACGATGAAAGGTCACCGTATTACTATTTGCCTGGCGGAAGAGTTGCGATAGGTGAAACAGCAGAAAATGCGGTTATTAGGGAGATTCAAGAAGAATTGGGTGTTACTCCTAAGATTTCCCGCCCTCTTTGGCTCAATCAAGCATTTTTTAAAGAAGATGTTGACAATTTGCACTATCACGAACTCTGCATTTACTTTTTGATGGACATAACCGATACTGATTTGCTGTTGAGGGGAAAGAATTTTACTGCAAACGAAGGTCACCACACACACATTTTTGAATGGCTTGAGTTTGAAAGATTAAAGGACGAGTATTTCTACCCATTGTTCTTGAAAAAGGACATTTTCAATCTTCCCGATGTGTTTACTATCCGCACAGAGGTTGAGTGAGCAAATTTCAGTTTGTCGAACTGAAAAACACTGTCATAATATGTGTAAAACAAAATACAAAATACTCTACTGAGAAGGTTGAACTAAATACTCCTATGATTTCAATTTTGAAGTCATAGGGGTTTTTGTATAAAGAAAACCACCAACTATGTTGAAAGAGTAAAATGAAAGCAGACACGAAAAGTGCCTACTTTCATTTTACTCTTTCAGCTAAGCCGGTGGATATTTATTGTATAAAATACATTAACTGATTTTATTTAGCGAATATTTATATCACCCATACTTGATTTTATTTCTAAAGTAAAACTACCATTATCGGTTTTTAAATGTTTACCTGAATATTTATTTTTATAATAAATATCACCCATGGAAACCGATGCATCTATTTTAGGATCCGGAAGATCAATATTTATATCACCCATGGAATTGTGAATTTCTGCTTTATTTTTAACTGTTCCACTGATTTCGCAATCTCCGGTAGATAATTTTAAATCAGCATTTTCAAAATTACCCTCAAGTTTTATATCACCCATATCATTGCTAGCATTAATATTTTTAATATTTGCATTAGTAGCAGTTATTTCTCCGGCAGAGGCTGATATAGTAACATTGTCAGCCTTTGCATTTTTAAGAGAAATATCTCCCAAAGAGTTATTAATATAATACTCATCAGCAGAAATATCAGATATATCTATATCTCCGGTAGAGGCCGTTACATTAACTTTGTTAGCTTCTACATCTTTAAGTATAATATTTCCCAAAGATGTGTCAATGTAATATTCATCAGCAGGAATTTTGGACATATTTATATCTCCGATAGAGTTTTTAATATTAATTTTATCCAGCTTTACAGATTTAGGTACAGTTATAACAATTTTATAATCATAATTTTTTCTTGGTCTAAAATAGTTTGTAAATCTATATTCTGTATTAAAGTAAAAAGTATCTCCGTCAACTTCAGATTTTATTATCTTTTCATTTGGATTAAGTTTGTAAAATAAAGAGTAATTTTCACCATGTTCAATAATAATATTTCCTAAACCGGAAGAAATATCAATATTATCAAATTTTTCCAGATTTATGGTATTTTCATTAAAAAGTCTGGAATCAACCTTGTTATTTATACCAAAAACCACTTCAAATCCTCTTCCAGCAAACATAAAAAAACTTCCTGTTATAATTAATGACATAATAACAATAAATAATTTTTTATTCATGATTGGTCCTCCTGTTTACGATTTTAGAAATAAGCAATGTGGCAAATTTTAGAATATATTTTACAGCTAAAGAAGCAAGCCATAATAATCCTATGGTAATTCCGATTAAAAATAATCCTGCACCCAACATTCTCAGCCAGGCAGTTGGCATAAACGGAACTATATATCTAAAGGATAAGAAAAACATAGAAATTCCCGTTGCACCTATTGAAAATATAGCGAAGCCTATGGCAAAAACCACAGAAATTATTACAACTGCCAATACGAAAAGCAATGATAGTGCCACAATAGCCAGCGGAAAAGTAAGCGGAAGTGAAAATAAAGCGGCTAAACCTATTAAAAATCCTTTTCCAACATTATTTTTTTTGCTGTCTGATTTTTTATAAGGATTTTTCATTATTTTTACAGCAGTGTCCGCATAAATTTTTGATGCTAAATTTTGTGGTGTTCCAAAATGTTCAGACATTTCCTGATATGTGTTAAATCCTGCCTCATCTGCATATTCCTTGTAAAAATTTATTGCCTCGTTTATTTCCTCTTGTGATAATTTGTTAAGACACCCATATAATTCATTAAAATACTGTTCTTTTGTCATATATTATTTCCCTCCAATAATTTATTTATATTTAATTCAAAAGATTTCCACTCAGTGATATAATTATTTAAAGCGGCAGTACCTTCCTCGGTAATTTTATAGTATCTGCGGTTTCTTCCCTGATATGGCATATCATATGTGGTGAGAATCCCCGATTTTTCCAGTCTTTTTAAAGCCGGATACATGGTAGTTTCAGATATATCTAATATTTCCCTAACCTCCTGAGTAATAATATACCCATATTCATCCTTGTTTTTTAATATACTTAAAACAACAAAATCTAAAATGGCTCCTCCTATTTGAAAACTCATATTGTTCACCTCCTTATATTATATGTTTT
>JAHHUA010000036.1 GCA_020024235.1 Oscillospiraceae bacterium | reverse complement strand
CGGATTATATTTTATGCATTCTATTTTTCTTAAAATTAAAAATTCCAGATTTTATACTTTTATTAAATTTGGTATTACAGGAGCAGCCAATACCATTATAAATTTTCTGGTATTTACACTTTTGTCAGTGGTATTAAATTTTAATATGTACTTTTCCGAAATTTTTGCATACTCATGTGGTATGCTCAACAGCTATGTGGTAAACAGAAACTGGACTTTTACCACCTCCGAAAAATTTTGGAGTGCCCAGCTTATTAAATTCATTGTTACAAATCTCTTTGTCATGCTTTTAAGTTTAATTCTCTTAAATATTTTTACTGAAAAATTATTTTTGTCAAAAATAACAGCAAAAATATTTGCCACTGTAATCACCACTGTGGTAAATTTTCTTATCAGCAAAATTTGGATATACAAAAATTAATTTCGTTTAAAAAACCTCAGTATGATTTTAAACATACTGAGGTTTTTATTTTTTAATTTAAATTTTTTATATATTGAGATATTTTTTCTAAAATACGGCTGTCATGAGAAGAATCAAATTCATCTTTGCTTTTGCAGGAAGAAGTAAATATAATATACTGACAAAATGCAGAAACTGCCACATCTGCATTAAATTGTTTTCTGTCTGTTTTAAAATCAGCATTTTTGCACATTTCATCATAGTATTTGTCTAAAAACCTGTCAGATGATGGCTTTTGAACAAACAACTCACCCTTTTCATTAAAAACATAAGCAAATCTGCCCAGGTCAAGAAAATAAGGCAAAATATCACAATATTCCCAATCTATAATATATGGTTTATTTTCTGCTAAAAACACATTAATAGGCAGTAAATCATCATGAATAAGTGTTTGGGGAGCATTGAAAAAGCGGTTTTCTACATATGGAAAAATATCTTTTAAATAAGGTGCATATTCTTTCACCTTTTCAAAATTATCGTAAATTTCCTTTTTAAAATAGTTATCTGTTCTTTCGTTATGTCCACCGGCAGTCAAATAAAAATTTTGTATTCTCCCCAATTCTTTTCCAATCAGTTCAGCCTGTTCCATACTGCAATTTCGGGCATCGGTACCATCTATGTATTCCATTGTAACATATTTTTTATCATCTGCTTCAAATCGGTTAAAAATTTTAGGAATATTAAAATCCTTACCTGCAAAGTATTTGTCATATTTTATTATATCTCTGCCTTTGCCGCATTTTTTCAGAATAATTTTACTTTCCTCCAAAAAATACACATCATATACTTTATCAAGCTTGGTATCCACAAAACGCCATACTTTTTCCGTATTTTTTATACTGCATTTTTCCAGTATTGATTTTATCTCAGATAATTCATCTGTTGTAAGTTTTCGTTTTTCGTTCATTGTAAAATTTTTCTCCTAACTGAATTTAAAAGCGCCTGAAAGAAAAATCAGACGCTTTTAAATATTTATTAACCGTTATCCTTGCTGCAACTTGTAAAATGAATTGCATGAACCGGGCACTTTTCAATGCAAGTTCCGCAGTTGGTGCATTTTTCAGGGTCTATTGTAGCCAAATTGTTAGCTAAAGTAATTGCACCTGAAGGACAGTTCTTAACACAGATACCGCAGCCGATACAGCCTACTGTACAAATCTTTCTTACTACAGCACCCTTATCCTTTGAAGAACATTGCACTGCAACTGTGCTTGTAACAGGCAAAATGCTGATGATGGATTTAGGACAGGTATTAGCACAAATTCCACAGCCTACACAAACATCTTTGTCAACCTTTGCAACACCGTCTATAACATGAATTGCATCATACGGACAGGCAGAAACGCAGTCGCCGTATCCAAGACAACCGTAAGAACAAGCGTTGTCGCCACCATAGAAAACAGCGGCAGCTTTACAGGTTTTAGGGCCGTCAAACTCAACTGCCTTTTGTGTGTTGGCACTACAGCCGTTACATTTTACAAATGCGTATTTAGGTGTAACTGCTGAACATTCAACACCCAAAACGGAGCTAAGTTCAGATGCAGTTCCTGCACCGCCGGGTATACAGAGATTTGTGGGAACATCACCTTTAAGCAATGCTTCTGCGTACTGATCACAGCCTGCATAACCACAAGCACCACAGTTAGCACCCGGAAGACAATTTCTTACATCATCAAATCTTTCATCAACTTTTACTGCCATAAACTTTGAAGCTATGGTCAAAATAAGTCCCGCAAGTAAACCGATAACGGTAACTATAAGAACAGGTGTTAAAAAATCCATTTTTCATTCTCCTATCATTATTTCGTTATCGAGGTTTCTGTTATACCATGCCGCTGAATCCCATAAAGGATACAGCTACTATTGAAGCCGCTACCAATGTTATGGGAATACCTTTAAAACATTCAGGTACATCACAATTTTCCATCTTTTGTCTTACTCCTGCAAAAAGAACCATTGCAAGCATAAATCCAATACCTGCACCTATAGAGTTTACCAAAGATTCCACAAACCCGAACTTGCTGTCGATATTTTGGATTGTAACACCCAAAACAGCACAGTTTGTTGTAATGAGCGGAAGGTAAACACCCAGTGCAGCATGAAGTGACGGAATGTATTTTTTAAGGACAATTTCAACTAATTGTACCAAAGCGGCAATTACCAAAATAAATACAACTGTCTGCAAATAACCAAGGCGGTTTGGCTCAAGTAAATAGGTGTAAATGGGGTGAGTAACAGAAGTTGCCATTACCATTACAAAAATTACGGCAACACTCATACCAAAAGCCTGATCAAGTTTTTTGGAAACACCGAGGAACGGACAGATACCCAGGAATTTGGCCAAAACGAAGTTATTAACAAGGACAGCACCTACGAATATTACTGCTAAATTTCCCATATTCTATTCTTCCTCCTTATTAGCCTTCTGACAAACGGAAGCGGCAGGACAAGCTGCACAGGCAAAGCTCTTTTTCTTCACTGCTTTTCCGTTAGTCAGTTTATTAATAATAGCAATCAGGCAGCCAAATACAAAAAATCCTCCGGGAGCCAATGAGAAAATTGAAATAGGTTCCATAAAATTAATTGTAACAGGCAATCCCATCCATGTTCCTGCACCCAGGATTTCTCTTATTGAACCCATACAAAACAGAGCAAAAGTAAATCCAAGGCCCATACCTACAGCGTCAAGAAATGAATCAAACACACTGTTTTTGCTGGCAAACATTTCAGCTCTGCCCAATACGATACAGTTAACAACAATAAGAGGCAGGAATATGCCCAGTGCATTATACAAATCTATTGCATAAGCTTCTACCAAAGCCTTGATAACTGTTACAAATCCCGCAATTACAGTGATGTAGCAAGGGATTTTTACTTTGTCGGGGATTATATTTTTAAGAAGTGAAATTACCACATTTGAACCGATAAGTACCAATGTTGTTGCAAGTCCCATACCAATTCCGTTTTTAGCAAGTGATGTAACTGCCAAAGAAGGACAGGTACCAAGTATCAAAACCAAAGTAGGGTTTTCTTTAATGATACCGTTGGTAAGAATTTGCAGTTTGCTTTTTTTCTCAGCCATTATTTACCCTCCTTAACTGTTTCAAAAATGTCGAATGCAATGCTTACTGCTTTTTCAAAAGCTTTGGAGGAACGTGTTACTCCGGCGATTGATTCAACACCGCTTAAAGATTTATCTTGATTATCATATTGTGATGTATAAGGTTCTTCCTTAACCTTGGAACCAAGTCCGGGAGTTTCGCTGTTTTCAAGGTTCTTAACTTTGGAGATTGTTCCGTCAGCTCTAATACCGCACATAACTACCAAACCGCTGCTGTCATAACCTATTGCTTTGGTTGTGATAACAAATCCTGTGCCGTTTTTAGCCTTGTAAACATCAATTACACCTTCGGGAAGTTCCATTTCGATTTTTTCAAAATCATCTGCATCACTGAGAACTTCTATTCTGGAAGCTTTTGCAGCTTCTGCTTTTTGTTTGGTGATAATCGGATCTGTAATTCCCTGTACATAAACCAAAATAGAGGATATAACAAGACAGATAACAACAATAACCAATACAGGGTAGGCTAAATTGTTTTTGAAACTATTTTTTTTCAATTTTCTTACCCCCAAACGCTTTATTCATTGTAAGATTATCAATATGAGGACTGATAATATTCATAAGCAAAATCGCATAGGAAACACCCTCCGGATATGCACCGAATTTTCTTATAAGCATTGTGAGTACACCGCAGCCAATACCGAAAATAAGCTTGCCTTTTTCAGTCATGGGAGATGTGGTGTAGTCTGTAGCCATAAAGAATGCACCTATCATAAGACCGCCGCCCAAAATTTGATACATGGGATTATATCCAAAGAAGAATGAGAATATAATAACTGTAGCTATGTATGCCACCGGAATTGTAGGTGTAATAACTCCTCTGAAAATAAGGTAAAGTCCGCCGATTATAAGAGCTAGTGCACTGGTTTCACCCAAAGAACCACCTATATTTCCAAGGAACATATCCATAAGAGATGGAAGAGCTTCTGTATTGCCTGCTGCAATAAGTCCCATAGGCGTAGCTCCGCCCACTGTTTCCAATGCAGCTCCATGAGGAGCTACAAAGTTTGTCATGGGGCCTGCAAAGGAAACAAGCAAAATAATTCTGGCTGTAATAGCAGGGTTTGCAAAGTTTTTGCCTATGCCTCCGAAAAGACATTTAACGGCTACGATTGCAACCAAACAACCGAAAATTGCCATAGGAATCGGCAATGTTACAGGGAGATTAAGAGCCAAAAGCACACCTGTTACAACAGCACTCAGGTCGGAAATTGTTTGCTGCTTTTTATTAATTAAATTGTAAAGATATTCAAATCCCACACAGCATACAACGCATACTGCAATCAAAAGTAACGCTCTGAATCCAAAAAAGATTACGGAGGCAATCATTGCCGGTACAAGGGCGATTACAACATCCAGCATAATTTTGGATGTGGTAATATCCGATCTTACATGGGGAGACGGAGCAACTGTTAATTTGTTATTCAATCTACTCACCTCAATATTATTTCTTAGAATTTACAAGTACTTTAGCTAATTTATTTGTCAAAACAAGATTCTTCTTTGCAGGACAAACATAAGAACAGCAGCCACATTCCATACAAAGATTGACTTTTAATTTTTTAAGTGCGTCAACATCTTTTCTGGCATATGCAGCAGAAATGGGAGCAGGCATAAGATTAAACGGGCAGGCTGTAACACATCTTCCGCATTTAATGCAAGCTGTTTCGGGCTTTTCCACACTATCTTTTTCATTGAATACCAAAATAGCATTGTTGTTCTTTATAATAGGAGCTTCATCATTTCTGACTGCTGTACCCATCATAGGACCACCGTAAAGAATTTTCTTTGGTTCTTCCTTGTATCCTCCGCAAAACTCAATTACATCTTTAATTTGAGTTCCGATAGGAACAATTACATTCTTAGGATTTTTAACGGCACTTCCGTCCACTGTAAGTCTTTTTGAAACAAGGGGCATACCTGTTTTAAGGTACTTTGCAAGGAAAGCTACGGAAGTAACATTGCTTACAATGGTTCCTACATCGGCAGGCAGCATTCCTTCCCCTACTATTCTGCCTGTTACCTCATAAATCAGGACTTTTTCACCACCCTGTGGGTATTTGGCTTTAAGAGATACAACTTTCATATTATTTACTTTGGAAGAAAGGCTTTCCATTAATTTAATAGCCTTTGGCTTGTTGTCTTCAATTCCAATATAAACATTTTTTATTCCCAACCATTTTTGAATGGCATTAATTCCGTCAATAATATTTGCGCTTTCTTCCATAAAACATCTGTAGTCAGATGTAATATATGGTTCACATTCAGCACCGTTAATTATGAGAGAATCAACTTCTGCAAGATTTTTAGGGCTGAATTTTACATAAGCTGGGAAACCAGCTCCCCCAAGTCCTACCAAGCCTGATTCTTTAACTGCATTAATAAAATCATCAAAGCTGTTTACAACAGGAGGTTTAACATCCTCTGATACTTCCTGAAGCTTATCTGTTGTAATAACAACTGCTTTGCATGAAGCTCCGTTTGACAATATAATATCGTCAATAGCTGTTACTTTTCCGGAAACACTTGAATGAATAGGAGCACTGATAAATCCTGATTGTGCACCTATTATCTGTCCTACTTTAACCTCGTCCATAAGTTTTACAGCCACATCACAAGGTTTACCTATATGCTGTGACATTGGTATAACAACTTTGTCAGGAATAGGCATAATCTCTGTAGCGCTGTTTTCGGTATTTTTATGGTGTTTTACAAAAATACCATTTAATGACTTAGACACTGTTTCATCCTCCAATACCTTTTTAATTTATAAAAGAATTAAAGGGTTTAACCTCTAATTTTATATAACCTAACTGTTTTTCCGATTTTTTTTGATTTTAGGATTTATTTTGTTTAAAATCGGAAGTATATATTTAAGTGTTGTACCTGTTAAAATTCCCATAATAACTCCGGACAACACTAAAACCGGTGCATAATAAGATGTGAGCCATGACTTCATTATGAGGCATGACATCAAAAGCTGTCCTATATTGTGGGCAATTCCTCCAAATATGCTGAGCATCAAATATGAAAAGGGGTTTTTTCTTTTTTTTGAAAGAATCAGCATAACAGTTACAGAAAAAATCCCACCTGAAATACTCATAAAACCTGCTGTAACTCCCCGTGTAAGTCCAATAAACAGGGACTTTAAAACAGCTATTGTATAAGCTGAATCAGCTCCTGAAAAAAACAGCATATACATGGTTACAATATTGGAAAGCCCAGGCTTTATTCCGTTTGGCATAGGCGGAAGTAAACTTTCCAAAAATGACATCACCATGGCAAGTCCGAAAAACACACCTATAAAAGCTACTTTTTCAGTATTACGATATTTCAGCAAAAGCACCCCTAACCAATATTATAATCCTTCATTGAAAATTTACCTGAAGCATCTTCAAAGAAAAATCTGTCCTTATATGCAGGACTTACATATATATTAAGTTCATTATCAACGGCTATGATATAAAATTCTTCCTGATTTAGATATTTTCCCAGATTATCAAGTCCATCATTAAAAATCCATGTTGACATACAGTCGGCAAGTCCGCCGTTTTTGCTTATTACTGTAACAGAAATTAAACCTTTGTCAGTGGGATAACCTGTTTTTAAATCTAAAACATGATGGTATCTATCACCTTTTTCATCTACAAAAAATCTCTCGTAATCCCCGGTAGTTGCCATGGTATAACCATCTAAATCCACTATTCCTATATACTCGTTTTGAGAGCCTCTGGGATTTCTGACACCGAATTTCATATCATCTCCGTTTGGTTTTTTTCCTATAACCATAAGGTTTCCCCCAAGAGAAACATATCCTTTTACCTTATTTTTTTCTGCAATTTCTTTTACTATATCTACGGCAAAACCTTTGGCAATTCCACCTAAATCAAGACCCATGCCCTTTTCTTTCAGAAAAGCTGTTTTGTTGCCGTTTTCATCTTCTTCCAAGATAAGATTTTCGGCCCCCACAAGTTTAAGCATTTTATCAATAGTTTCTTTTTGAGGAACAATGGGATTTTGGCTTGTAATTCCCCACAGCTGAACTAAGGGTAGCACGGTGATATCAAAGCAATTTTCTGATTTCAATGAATATTCTTTGGCTTTTTCCAGTAAATAGTAAGTTTCATCGCTGATTGAAACAGGTTCTATTCCAGCCATGAAGTTAATATGGGAAATTTCCGAAGTTTTTATATAGGGTGAAAACTTATTTTCAAACTCTGATAAAGCATCATAAACCTCATTTACGGTTTTTTCTCTGTTTTTACCGTACCATTTTTGTTCCACCACGGTGTTAAGCAAATAACAGGTGTCTTTTACAAATTCTTTTTTTTCTTTGTTATTTATAAAAATTATTCCGCCTGCTAAAATCAATAGTATACAGGCAACAGCAATATATAGTTTTTTCATTTTACACCAAATTTCTATTCACTCTTTCACAATTAAATATTTTAACTAATTTTTAATAAAAAGTCAACCGAATTTGAAATTTCGCTGTTATTTACAATAATTAAGCACAAAAATTTTCTATGATTCTGTAAATATTTTACATAAAAGTAAAATGCTGCGGAAATTATTACCGCAGCATTTTCATAATTATACAAATGTTATTCTTCGTCTTTGCAGCAATCGCAATCACAGCAACATTCGTCATCATCACCGTAGCTAAAATCAAATTCAAGATGTTCGCCGCAGTTTGGACAATCCATTTCGCCCTCTTCGATCATGCCGTCGTCAACATAGATGGTATCACCACAAGCAGGACATTTAACTTCATAAAGTTCGTCATCAAAATCATCTTCGGAACATTCATCATCGTCTTCATCACAATCACAATCGCAATCGCATCCACATTCATCACAGCAATCGCAGTCACAATCGTCTTCATAAAGATCTTCTTCAATCATTTCTACTTCTTCGTCCAGCAAATCAACTTGCTCGGAAATTTCGTCAACATTTTCTTCCATATCTTCAATGGAGAATGCTACATCTTCCAGTGTGTCAATAACAGCCAAGAGAAGTTTGCCTTCCTTTGTGTTCTTGTCAATATCAAGTCCCTCTGCAAGACCTTTGAGATAAGAAACCTTTTCTGTAATGTTCATTTTTAATATCCTCCTTTGCCATAACGGCATAAGCCAAATTTTTTTATTTGCAATAAATCCCAATGGGAATTAAGCTCTTTCCATGTACTCGCCTGTACGAGTGTCAACACGAATCATATCGCCTTCATCTATAAACAAAGGAACCTTAATTTCGGCACCTGTTTCCAAAACAGCGGGCTTAGTAGCATTTGTAGCTGTATCACCCTTAAATCCTGGGTCTGTCTTGGTTACCTGAAGTTCAATGAAGAAAGGTGGTTCAACACCAAATACATTGCCTTTGTAGGACAAAACCTTAACATCTGTATTTTCCTTTACAAATCTGAAGTTATCACCGAGCATACTTGCATTGATCGGAATTTGTTCATAGCTTTCATTGTCCATAAAGTAGTAAAGGTCGCCGTCATTGTAAAGATATTGCATATCTTTTCTCTCAATAAAAGCTGTGGGGTATTTGTCTGTTGGGTTAAATGTTCTTTCAATAACTGCGCCTGTAATAACATTTCTTATTTTAGTACGAACGAAAGCGGCGCCCTTACCTGGTTTAACGTGTTGGAATTCAATAATCTGAACTACCACACCGTCCATATCAAATGTAACACCGTTTCTGAAATCACCTGCAGAAATCATGAGTAAACCTCCAAATAATTATAATAATTTAGGTCAATACATAAATAAAAAGTTGACCCATTGTTTAATATCACATTTATATTATACTAAAACGCAAATTTTTTCAAGTATTTTATAATCTTTTTATAGAAATTTTAACTATTTTAAATATACAATCAATTTTTAAAAAAATTATAGCCAAATTATAATTAAAATTATATGTTATTTTGTATAGTTATTAGATTTTTCTCCGATTTAGTTAAAATTTTAACATTTTCTTGTCCTATGTATACCATATCTTCTATTCTTACTCCGAATTTATCCTGAATATAAATTCCCGGTTCCACTGTCATAACATGACCTACACGACAGTGGCTTATTTGGGACTGTGGAGAAAAAAACGGGGATTCATGAACTTCCATACCCACTGCATGGCCTAAAGAATGTCCGAAATATTCACCATAGCCTTTTTTGGTTATATAATCTCTGGCGACAGCGTCCACATCTTTGCACAAAACCCCGGGTTTTATTTTTGCCAAAGCAAGCTTTTGTGATTTTAATACTATATCATATATATTTCTCATTTCATAGCTTACATTGCCAAGAGCCACGGTTCTGGTCATATCGGAACAATATCCGTTATATTTTGCCCCGAAATCCATAACTATAAAATCTCCGTTTTTCACTTTGTTATCCGTCGGAGTGTGGTGCGGATAAGCGGTATTTTTTCCGCAGGAAACCATAACGGGAAAAGCATTTTCTTCAGAGCCGCTGCATTTCATAACAAATTCCAGTCTGGCGGCAATTTCTCTTTCACTTTTGCCCGGTTTTATAAATTTTATTATATCATAAAAAGCCCTTTCGGCAAAACTTTGTGCATGATGAATTGCCTCCAGTTCTTCTTTGTCCTTATATCTTCTCAGGTTTTCTATTAAAATATTGGTTTTATTGTCAAAAGCAATTTTTGTGCTGTCAAAAATCGCCTGATACTTTATATATTCAGTAACAGTCATTTTACTGCTTTCCATACCTATTTTTTTCAGTTTGCAGTCATCACGGAGTTTTCTTAGCTGAACAGATGTTGCAGTGAGAAGTTCCACTTGTATATCTATATCTTTTATTTTTTCCTTAGCCTGTTCATAGTAACGAAAATCCACAAAAAGTACGGATTTTTCCCGTGTTATTACAAGTATGCCATCACTGCTGCGAAATGAAGTAAAATATTGTCTGTTTATAATTGAAGTTATGAGAACACCATCAATATCATCAGGAAGTTTTTTTATAAGTTGGGCTATTCTGTTATTCAATTTTATTTTTGACCCCGCTTTGACTTAATTTTGTTGTAATGCTGTAAAATAGGCTTTTCCACAATTCTTTTAAAATGCAAAAAACCTTTTTTCTCCGGTTCTATAGGTGTTACTAAAATTGATTTTACCCTAAATAAATTTGCCCCCAAAATATCCGTAAAAATTTGATCTCCGATAACAGCCACCTGTTCCTTCGGCAAACCCATAAGGTTTATTGCCCTTTTAAAGCCGTCGGAAAGAGGTTTTTTCCCTTCAGACACAAAATCCAGTCCCAGCATTTTGGCAAAAGGTTTCACTCTTTCTCCATGGTTGTTGGAAACTATCATCATTTTTATACCGCTTTGCTGCATTTCGGAAATCCAATCGGTTACATTTTCCAGAGGCACCGGGTTATCGTGAGTTGTCAAAGTATTGTCCACATCAAGTATAAGTCCCTGTATTCCCATTTTTTCAAAATCTTCTTTTGTTATATCAAGTATTCTGTGATAATCCCTATAAGGCAAAAAAAGAGCCAATATTTCCAACCTCCTAAACTAAATTGAGTACCGGAATATTATATCAAATTTATTCAGCTTTTACAACAGTCAGATTATCACAGATTTCCTTAAAAACAGGTGCACAGATTTTTCCTCCGGAATCACCGCCTTCTGCCATTATGGTTATAGCATACTGAGGCTTTTCTGCCGGGTAAAATCCGGTAAACCATGCCTGAACCAGTTCTTTTCCATTTTCGTCAAATGTTCCTGTCTGAGCCGACCCTGTTTTTCCGCCTGCTCCCCCTGTTTTGGGTTTTGCATTTTTTCCGCTGCCGTTTTCCACTACGCTTATCATAAGTTTTCGGAGTTTTCTTGCAATTTTATCCTCAATTACCTGATTACCTGCATTTATAGATGTATACTCTGATATTGTCTTACCGTCATCACTAAATCCCTCAACCAGTCTTGGAATTACGCTTTTCCCGCCGTTTGCCACAGCACTTACCATTTGACAGACTTGTAAAGGTGATGCAGTCAGTGTACCCTGTCCAAAGGAAAAATTTGTAGCCTCACCTATATTTTCCAATTCCGTAAAACTGGGAAGTTTTCCTTTAGATGTAAAATAATTGGGCATTATTTCCGCAGAACAGCCAAATCCAAGCTGCATGGCTTTGTGGCAGATGTTTTGTACTCCTGTTTCCCTGGCAAGATTTATAAAATAGGGATTGCAGGATTTTTCCATTGCCTCTGTCATATTGAGTTTTCCATGACCATATATATTTTGACAGTGATACAAAGTTTCACCAACCTTTTCATAGCCTTTGCACTCATATATCCGGGAAAAATCTATTCCTTTTTCCAAAGCACAGGCTGCCACTACTATTTTAAAGGCAGAACCCAGATTAGTTGGTGCAAAGGCACGGTTGTAAAAAGGATTATTGGGGTTTTTCAAGGCAGATTCCATATCATTGGGATTAAATTCAGGCAAACTAACCGAGGCGAGTATATCACCTGTATTTACATCCATTACAACGGCTGCTCCTTTTGTCATCTTTTTTTGACAGGCATTGAGCGTAATTCTTTGTATATCTCTGTCCAAAGTAAGAACTACTCCATGTTTGTCATTATAACCCTGTTTTTCTGTAATGGCATTTCCATTTGTATCACTTTTAAAAAAGGAAACGGAATATCTGTCGGTTATAGTTCCGCTGTACCCGTCCAAATAGCTGTCAAAAGCCTGTTCAATACCCATAACACCTTTTCCGCTGTAGTCAAGATGACCTATTATATGAGGAGCCGGCTGATTTTCGCTGTATCTTTTCAGAGTTTTATGCACATTTATATCAGGCGAATATATTTTATTTGTATTTACCTCAATTTTAAAAGGCTGGTTTTCTTTAGCTTTAGCTATAAATTTATCCCTGTCATTTACGGCATTTTCTTTTAATATAACATTAATGGATTCCGGAGTGGGATTTATTGAACATTTATATTCATATTCTTCATTGACTAAGGGACTTAAATTTCTGTCATATATATATCCTCGTGATTTATCCACTTCCACACCGTACTGATGCCTGGCTGAATAAACTTTTGTCAATTCACCGTTAAAATTAATTTGATATAATCTGCCGATAAGTCCTGTAAAACAAAAAATAATAACTATATACACAATTAAAATTTTCTTTTGCAAAACACTTCCCCCTTCTTTAAAACTACTTTTGAGTTTTGTCATATAACTGTTACATTATACATCTAGTTTATGTTTTTATAATTTGTTTTATTTTTGTATATATTATTCACAATATATACATATTGTATTTGTGAATATTGTACAATAATTTTTACATAATAAATTTATAAATGTGAAAATATACAATTTTTTATAAAACCTCTTGATATTTAAATGCCACTTGCATTAAAATATGCCTTGCCGGACACCTAAATGATGTCAGAGCATTAACACAGTTTTCTAAAAAAGAAAGGAATTTTAAAAATGAAAAAGATATTAACAGCAATTCTCGCTTGCGCAATGGTTCTTTCCATGGCTGCTTGCGGCAACAAAGATGAAGTAACAAGTTCTTCCAACCCTTCATCTTCTACAGAATCTTCTGCAGCTTCAGGTGAATCTTCCACAGAAACTTCAGGTGAATCTTCTGATGAATCTTCTTCCGAATCTTCCACAGATTCTTCTGAAGAAGCTCCAGTAGAAGAAGCTCCAGTAGAAGAAGCTAGTGCTGAAGAAATTGCTCACTACGA
>JAHHUA010000035.1 GCA_020024235.1 Oscillospiraceae bacterium | reverse complement strand
CATTAATATTGTTTCCGGAGGTTTTATTCATTTTAATAAGCTCTTTAATTTGAATATTCAGATTTTCTGCCATACTTTCCAAAGAAGATATATTAACACATTTATTTGTTAATTGGTCTATCATGGCAATAATCATGGCGTAATTGCTGTTGAAATTTGTATTTTTCATAACTGTCAGCATTTCTGAAGAATCTTTGCAAGACAGAATTTTATTTATTTCAGTGAAGTTTTTATAGTAGATATAAAATTCTTCCGCACATTGTTCATGGTGCAAATATTGATAAATCAAACTGCTGTCCACAGATAAGCTTAAATCTCTGTAAATTTTTATAATATCTGATAAATCTTCCCAACCACGGGGAGTGATATATTTTTTTGTATCTATATCTTCTTCAATTACATAGAAGAAATGCTGTCTGTTTTCAAGGAATGATATAATTTCCGGAATAATTTGTTTTTTATATGCATATTCTTTCCATGCCGAAAAACTAGGAGTAATTTCCATTATTTTAAGACGGTCAGAGGTGGCTATATCAAATTCCTTTGCAGAACTGTTGTAATCCATTGGATTTCCGGCAGTTACAATTACCCAGCCTTCCGGTATTTGATGTTTTCCGAATACTTTATACTGTAGAAACTGCAGCATGGCAGGAGATAAAGTTTCAGAAACACAGTTTATTTCATCTAAAAATAAAAGCCCCTCTTTTATGCCGCTTTTTTCAATGCTTTCATAAACAGATGAAATAATTTCACTCATGGTATAGTCAGAAAAGCTGTATTCTTTTCCCTCAAAACTTTTTGTTTTTATAACAGGCAAACCAATGGCACTTTGTCTGGTATGATGTGTCATTGAATAAGCTACAAGGTTAATACCAAGTTCATTTGCCACCTGTGCCATAATAGCGGTTTTACCTATTCCGGGAGCTCCTAAGAGAAAAACTGGTCTTTGTTTTTCTATACTTATAATATAGTTTTCGTTTTCATCTTTTTTAAGATATGCTTTTACAGTATTTTTAATCTGTGTTTTAGCTTCGTTTATAGTCATTGAATAGCTCATTATATAAATGTCCTTTCTAATTATCAAAAACTGTTTTCACAGCCCATTTTGGAAAATCGTTTCCTTTATATTCTTCTTCCATAAATACAAAAGCAGTTTTATAAGGAGGACGCTTTAGGGGATATGTTCCGTAACCATCTGTAAAATAAATAAGACCCTTCAGATTTTTTACAAAATTGTTTAAATACTCAAATACCGGTACAAAATTAGTTCCACCCCCGCCCTTTATTACAAAATTATTTATGTAATCATCAAATTCTTTTTGATTGCTTATAAGCTGAATATCTTGTATTTTGGCATCACACTCAATTATATAAAGACAAAATCTGTTTTTAAAATAACCGCTGTTTTTGATTATATCATAAGTGGCTGTCAGAAATTTTTTAACCAGTTCCCCTTGAGTAGAACCCGATGTATCTATGGTTATGGCAATATTTTTGATTTGATGTTCATCTTTGTATTCCAGTGGCTCTATTAAAGGTATATTTTGGTATAAATTAAATCCCAGCTGATAATAAATGTAGTCAAATTCATCAACATTTAATTTTAGTTCCTCTTTAAGGGATAAAAATTTTTTCAGAAAATCCTTGTATCTGTATCTTTTGGCATTGGCAAAAGATATATTTTCTTTTAATATAAGATTTCCGGCTTTATTGCCGAAGGATTCCATCATAACCTTTGTTGTTTGAGAGATTTCCTTCCATTCTGCTGCCTGTTTATTATCTGTGGAATTTTGCTGCAAATTACTGTCATTTTCGGATTTGTTAGTGCTTTCTTTTGCATTTTCCTGTGATGTTATATCGGAATTGGTATCATTATTTTTATAATCTCCCTTATCCGATTGACTTTCTTTTTCGTATGGATTATTTTGGGATTTAGATGAGTTTTTGTCATTGTCATTGTGATTATACCAAATATTATGGTCATCTTTGTAAAAAAGCGATTTAAAATATTTAGGATCTTCATCACTTTGATTTATATATTTATATACTGTTACAGCATTAAAGGTTTTAAAATGCTCTGCAATATCATCAAAAATTCCCATTTGCGCAATGCGGATTTTCTTATCTGCAGCATATGGTTCCAATTCCAAAATAATTTTTTCAGCTACAATATCACAGGCAAGAACCCAGTTATCAAAATTAAAATCTTCCAAAGAGGGCATAATAAAAGGGTGTAAAAGAACATAATGAATAACACAATGCAGCACAGCCAATGCAGGAAAAAGCGGATTTTCAGCGTGATTTTTCAAAATATAATCTTCACTGTAATAGATTGTTTCTCCGTCAAAAGCCAAAGATGTAACAAAAACTGATTCTTCAAACTTAATTTTGCTTAAAGCTGAGGCAAAAACAGTGTGTTTAGCAAACAGATATGTATGTGATTTTAAAAGAATTTCTTTTGCCTTGTTATTTTCCAATACTTAAATCACCTCTTTTAAATTTTTTATTATTATACCATGCAGCATTAAATTATGCAATATAACAGCACTTAGCCACTGACAAAAAGAAATATTTTTACTTAAAAAATATCAGCAAAAATATACTCCCGCATAAGAAATGAAATCTATCATCTCTGTATGCAGGAGCTGTTTTTTTGCAAAGCTTCTCAATTTGCCATACACTTTTTAAAAATTGTTTTTTGATTTGGACAATGGTCTTTCCAATATACATTTTACATCAATTTCTATTTGAAAATCCTTTATTTTATTCTCCCAGTTATCCATGTTTTTATTTACAAAATCTTTATTTTTACCGCTTAAACAATTATCAAAATTAAATGCATCACTGCCGTTTTCAATACTTTTTCTTACAGCATTATTTATTTTGGATTTTACAATTTCACTGCTTATATGTTCAATTTCCTCTATTTCCTCTATACTTATACCTGAGCCTGTACTTCGGTTTAATTCCGAAATTTTCCCGTCAAATTCCACTTTAATTTTAATTTTTGCTTTGTCTTTGTCAATATTGCCGCTGATTTTGCTTTTAGGTTTTTTTGCTGTTACAGAAAATTCCACTCCTTTATCTGTTTTGCCGTTTATACAGATTAATTTAGGTTTTCCCAGCACCCATGCTGCTCCTTCAGATTCGGATTTATCATATATATCAACCATCTTATCACCTTTAAAAAGAGCACTTCCTGCTATTTCCGGATATATTTTATCACCATCTTTTTTTATTTTCATATAACCCAGCAAAAATCCATTGCAGGCATCACTGTTTAAAGAGGTTTCTACTGTGAGTATATCACTTTTGCCCATTATACCATGATTTTTATTTATTTTAGCTACAGAGAATATATCTTTAGATGATATAAGCTCATCTTTATTTTTGGCAGAAACTGATTTTTCTGCTGTATCTTCACAAATCAGTATCATTGTTCTTACTCTGGTTTGATAATCTGCATTAAAAAAATCTATTATATCAGAAATACCGTTTTTAGCAGTTTCCTTACCTATTAAAATTACCTTATTGTTTCCCAAAAAAACAGTTTTTCCCAAAGAATCATTCATATTGTAAATTGCTTCTGTCAAAGTTTTTCCCTCTGATTTTGTCACTAAACTGTTTTTGTCAGCACTTTTCCCCTCTTGGGAATCGGCACTGTTAAATATTTGCAGAGTAATTTTATACTTACCGTTTTCATAATCCACACCAAAACACTGAGCTATAGCTCTGTCCCTTAATTCCTCTTTTTCTAAACAGCCTGTCAAACACAGCATAAAAATTACACATAGGATTATTTTTTTCAGTTTTTGCACCTTCCTTTTAATTTTACTCCAATAGAAATAATTGTGGGAATAATTACCGCAAATACCATAAATAACACACCTGTGTACATAAAAATTCTTACTTCATGGAGAATTCTAAAAGATTTTGCAGCTGGAAGAGCTATTATCAAAGATATTACCGAAGTAATAAGCACACATTTGTCAAAGCTGATTTTTATTATATTTGAAAGTATTTTTCCCCCTCCGATAATAAAAAGAGAAATTCTTACAAAAGCCACAAATACCCAAATAATCACATGGACAGCTTCTGTTCTATCCAAAATAGAAAGTCTTGCCATACCTGACAGAGAATATAGTGGAAACAATATGGTTTTTCCATAGGCGCCAAAAATAACTACAGTAAAAAATGCTACCAATTCATAAAATGCCACAGCTATAAAAATATATTTTCCTATACCTTTAGTTAAACCTTTTTTTACATTGTCTGCAAAAATATACAAAAGTATAAATTCACTGTTGGAAATTATACCTAAATATACTGCACTTATAAAATCTTTTACATTTATATCCACCGGCATATGAATATATGATAAATTCATTTCAGAAACAAGGGGTAAAAAAATCATCATTCCACTTATGATGATTGCTATTATTACAAATCCTGAAAACCTTGCCAATGGTTCAATGCCCAAAGATGCACAATAAAAACAAGCCAACATAATAATTGCAATAAAAATCCAGCTTTTGCTTTCAGGATAAACTGCTGTAGATAAATAAAAATCAAAATTTATAACTGTGTTTACCACTGAAAATATCATATAACAATAATATAATACACCTGTGATTTTTCCTGCAACAGAATTTATTTTTCCACCACAGTCTATAATGTTATATCCGGGCAAAGCCATATTTAAATAATAAAATGGCAGCAAAGCCAAAAATAAAAGCGGCAGAGAAACCAGTTGACCCAGCATATATACTGTACTTTCCATAGATTTTCCTGTTTTAGGAGTATACATCATAAAAAAGAACAGTTTCACTATAAAAATTATAATTAAAAACTGAGTTGATGTTATTTTTTCAATTCTTTTCAATTCTGTTACTCTCCTTATTTTATTTCTGAACCAGGCATATCACTGATATCCATTTCTTCTTTTCCTAATATTTTCCAATTAGAACGAATAAATACATCTCTCATTGAATACAGATTGAAAGGTGTCAGCGGAGATGTAACAGGTACACCATAATCATTTACTGAACATAAATTTATGAATATAACACACATAACAACTGATATTCCGAATATTCCGAAAGCTCCTCCCACAATTATAAATAAAAACCGCAGAAAAGCTATAGTTTCATACAGTGACGGTAAAACAAAGGAACTTATGGCTGTCAAAGCCACTACCATAACCATTGGTGCTCCTATAAGTCCTGCTGTTACTGCTGCATCTCCTATAATCAGTGCCCCTATTATACTGACAGCATGACCTACTGCTCTGGGCAGACGAAGTCCCGCTTCCCGCATAATTTCATAAAAAAGATGTATTACAAAAGCTTCAAACACCAGTGGAAAAGGCGTATTTTCTTCCGCTGAGGCAATATTATAAAGTAAAGCACTAGGCACTAATTCAGGGTGAAAGGTAGCTATTGCCACATATAATGCTGGCAGCAATGTACTTATAAAAAATGCTGTATATTTTAAAAGCCTTATCAAAGCCGCATAAAAAGGCTGTATGGTATAATCATCAAAGCTTTGGAAATTTTCCGCAAAAAGCTTGGGGATAGTCAATGCAAAAGGAGTACCGTCCACCAAAATACCAACTCTGCCCTCACTTACTTTGGCAGCTAATGTATCAGGTCTTTCTGTAGAACCTACTCCCGAAAAAATAGAAAGTGGATGATTTTCCAAAAACGGGCTTAAATATCCTGACTCCAATATATTATCAATTTTAACATTTTCCAGTCTTTGTCTTATTGTATTTAATAGTTCTTCCGAAACCATATCGGTACGATATACCAGACATATATCTGTTTTGCTGTTTATACCCAAAGTTTTTATTTCAAAGCAAAGTTCCGGGGTTTTAAGCCTTCTTCTTATCATTGTCATATTCACTCTCAAAGCTTCAACAAAACCTTCCTGTGAACCTCTGATATTCATTTCCGAAGAAGGTTCTCCTATACTTCTTATAGGAAAACCCTGAATTCCCATAGCTATACCGCAGTTAATTCCATCAATAAGTAAAACTACAAATCCTGACATTATAAATTTAAAAAGCTGTCCATAGGTGTAAAATATTTTTTGGTCTGTAGAAAGCATGGTTTTAGTGGTAACATATTCAAACAGATTTTTACTTTTACAGTCTTTTATATTGAGTTCTGTCAGCGGATTTATTACCAGCTCTGCTGTACTTTTTAAGTCATACATTCCCTCACAGGTGACTACAGCACATTCTATGCCGCAAATCTTTAATTTTTGTATAGTAATATCACTGGAGTTACTGCAAATTTTTCTTATATTAACAAGGTTATCCAATAAATCAGAATTTATTTTTTCATCTTCAAAGCTTTTTATATGTGGGTTTTTATAAGCAGAAATTTTATCACGGCAAATTATTTTATCAAAAAAATTTTTCATTCTATACCTCCTTTTTATAGTTAATATGGACAAAAAAGGAAAATTTAATCAAACTAAATTTAAGCATATAAAGAGAAAATTTTTGCTTATCCCAATTTTAAATAAACACAGTAAAAATAAAAATCACCTAAACATCTGAATGGTGTTAATCATTCAAAATGTTTAGGCGATTTTTTTAATAAATTCTAATTTAAGTCAAAAATTCATGCTTAAATCTTTCACATTACTGATTTATCAGTAGTTTTTAGTTTTCATCAGTAGAATAGCTATCTACCCAATTTCTGCTTCTGCCTACTGCTTTTCTCCAATTTTTAATAAGATTTTCTCTCTTTTCCTCGGAGAAATTAGGCTTATAAACTCTTTCACATTGGCGGTAAGATTTAAGGTCATCTAAATTGTTCCAAAACCCTGTAGAAAGTCCTGCTAAATATGCCGCACCTAAAGCTGTGGTTTCTTTAACAGTAGGTCTGAAAACCTGTTTATCCAATATATCAGCTTGGAACTGTAAAAGGAAACTGTCCCGGCTGGCTCCACCATCTACATTAAGCATGGATATTTTGGTGTCCATATCTTCTTCCATGGCTTTTACAAGTTCCATGCACTGATATGCTATAGATTCCTCTGCCGCTCTGATTATATGTTCACGCTTTGTGCCTCTTGTAATGCCCATAATACAGCCTCTGGCGTACATATCCCAGTAAGGAGCTCCCAAACCCGTAAAAGCCGGTACAAAATAAACTCCTGATGTATCCTCAACTTTGCCTGCATAATATTCCACATCACGGCTTTCGGAGATAAATCTCATTTCATCACGGAGCCACTGTATTACAGCACCTCCCACAAAAACACTTCCCTCCAAAGCGTAAGTGATTTTTCCATCCAAGCCTATTGCAATAGTGGTCAAAAGTCCGTTTTCGCTGCGGCAGATTTTATCACCTGTATTCATCAAAAGAAAACATCCTGTACCATATGTATTTTTAGCTTCACCTTCATTAAAGCAAGCCTGACCGAAAAGAGCTGCCTGTTGATCCCCTGCCACACCTGAAATAGGTACAACAGCATTTTCAATTTGAGTATAGCCGTAAATTTCAGAACTATTGCAAACTTTTGGCATCATGGACTTTGGAATATTAAATTCTTTAAGCAGTTTTTCGTCCCATTTCAAAGTTTTTATGTTAAAAAGCATGGTTCTGGAGGCATTGGTATAGTCAGTTATATGAACCTCACCCTTTGTGAGTTTCCAAATAAGCCAAGTATCCACTGTTCCAAAAAGAAGTTCTCCTCTTTCGGCTTTTTCTCTGGCTCCGTTTACATTGTCCAAAATCCATTTTATTTTAGTGGCTGAAAAATATGCATCAGGAATTAAACCTGTATTTTCTTTTATATATTCTGTAAGTTCCTTGTTTTCTTTTATATTGTCGCACATTTCGGCAGTTCTGCGACATTGCCAAACAATAGCATTATAAATAGGTCTGCCGGTGGATTTTTCCCATACAATAGTAGTTTCACGCTGATTTGTAATACCTATGCCTGCTATTTCTTCGGGATTTATTTCACATTTAACCACCGCTTCCATCATAACTGAATATTGTGTGGCATATATGTCTATAGGATCGTGTTCAACCCAGCTTTCCTTGGGGTAATATTGAGTATACTCTCTCTGCACCATACTCACAATATTTTGTTCATGGTCAAATATAACTGCTCTGGAACTTGTAGTTCCCTGGTCGAGAGCCAAAATATACTTTTTTTTCAATTTTAGAATTCCTTTCATTATATATGATATTAAAAATAAAAATGATTATCAAATTTATTTAAATATTTTCCTTGGCAATTTCGGTTTTGTATTTTTTAGGTTTTACAAAATGACCAACAATACCACCTATAAATGCAGGTACTATCCAGCCAAATCCCAAGCTTGCAAAAGGAAGATAATCTATACCTAAATTAAATCCTGTAAATTTTGACTGCAGCCCTATAATGCTGACTATTAAAGCACCCATTGTAGCACCTTTATATACATTATCATTTTTGATACGTTCAGAAAATAATGCCATAAATGTAAGCACCAAAAGTATCGGATAAATTACATCAAGAATAGGAGCTGCAAATGCAATAATATTTGAAATTCCTGCATTGGAAACAATACAGCTGAATACACTGATTGCAATTACCAAATATTCATACTTTAGTTTTCCGTGAGTAACATCGCTGAAATATTGTGCAGAAGAAGCTACCAAACCTATAGCTGTTGTAAGACAGGCAGCTGCAACAATAACACCTAGAAGTATAACACCGCTTTGTCCCATAAGACCTTTAGTAATAGCTATAAGAAGTTCAGCTTGTTGAAGATGTGTAGGATAAACAGTAGAAACTGTAGCTCCCAAATAAGCCAAACCGCAGTAAACAACAAAAAGTCCTACTGATGCTACCAAACCGGATAGAGCAATCATATTTGACTGTTCTTTTTTAGTTGAATAACCTTTTTGCTTTATACTTGCCATTAAGGCAACAGATAAAATAGTAACACCCATCATATCCATGGTTTGGTATCCGGCTTTTATACCTGCTGATAAAACACCTTTTACATTTTCGTTATAATTAGGTGTTCCCAAAGGTGACATAATACCTTTTATAATCAGCAAAGCCAAAGTTACCAACATAATCGGTGTCAGAATTGTACCTATAATATCTATAATTTTATTTTGTTTTAAGCTAAATAAAACTACCACTGTAAAGAAAATTATTCCTGAAACCCATGAGTTAATATATGAAGGGAATATGGGCTGTACGGCAAATTCAAAAGTTGTAGCCCCTGTTCTGGGAATAGCAATAAGGGGACCTAAACAAATTGTATTTACAACCAAAAGAACTGTTGACCATTTTTCACCGATAACTTCGGTAATACCTGTAGAACCATGTCCTTTTTTAGCAATCATCAAAAGAGCAAATATAGAAAGTCCTATATCTGTGATAATATACGCCATAAATCCCCAAAACCAGTTAGATGCCGAACCAAATCCCAAGTATGGTGGGAAAATCAAATTTCCTGCACCAAAGAACATTGCAAAAAGTGCAAATCCTATAACTAGTGAGTCTGTCAATACTTTGTTCTTCTTCATGTGATAACCTCCAAAAAAATAAATTTTATTTTATATTCCATTTCCGCTCAGTATAAAAACAGGGTTTTGTCCCATAAGCAGATGATATCTGCCCATTAATTTTGCACGGCTTACGGAAATTTGAACAACCTCATCATTTTGAATATTAAATTTCCTAAAAAGCTTTGTTATTTCACTTAATGTTTCCAAAGAAACTGCTGTGATAACTATTCTTGCTTTTGAATTTTTTTGAAATACCAAATTCAAAATTTCTTCCATATTTCCACCGCTGCCACCTATAAATACCACATCAGGTTTTGGCAGTTCTGCAAGCATTTCGGGAGCTGTCCCCAAAACAGCAGTGAGGTTAAATGCCCTGTGCTTTTCTGCATTTTGCTTTATAAGGTCTATACCCTCAGATTCTCTTTCCACAGCATAAACATGACCCTCATAAGCTGACAAAGCTGCTTCCACTGAAACCGAACCTGTACCCGCCCCCACATCATAAATTATGTCATTTCTGCATATTTTCATTTTTGAAATAACTACTGAACGCACTTCTTCTTTTGTCATTGGAATTTTTCCTCTGATAAAATCATCATCTTTTATAGAAACAGCACTGCGGGTATTGGGACAGCTATTTTCTACAAGACACACAGACAAATCAGAAATTTCTGTTTTAGTAAAATCTTTTACATAGCCTTGAGAAATTTTTTCTTTTTCACAGCCTAAATTTTCTCCGATATGTATTTTAAGTTCTCCTAAACCCCTTTTTGTCAAATCCCGACATATTTCCTTTACTGTCCATTTTCCACCGGTGAGAAAAAAACTTTCATAGTTTCTGTCCACCACAGAGCATATATTTATATCTACTCCGTGTGCCGAAGACAGTTTCCAGTTCTGCCAGGGTCTTTGGAGTTTTGCGGCAAAAAGCTGAACACTGGATAAAGCAGGAATTATTTCTGCATTTCCTTTGTTTTCTTTAATTATATTCATAAGTCCTTTAGCTCCGCTGTAAAATCCTGTATCCCCACTCATTAAAACTGCTATATTCTCACAGCCTGAATTTACCGCACTGTCATATATATCTTTAGGCGAAATAAGGTTTAAAACTTTTTTCCCATCTTGTTTTATACTGTCAGTAAGTCTTTTAGCACCTATGATAAGTTCTGCGCTTTCTATAATTTCTTTTGCTTTTGGGAGCATATATTCATCTTTGGCTGCTCCCATTCCCACAATGGAAATTTTCATATCGGTTTACTCCTTTTTTAAAAGCATTTCCACAAGTTCTTCCATTGAATAACCTGTTTCAGGTTCTCTGTTTATCAAAATCACCCCCACATTCATTTTTTCTGCGGCGGAAATTTTTTCAGGAAATCCTCCTGCTTTTCCTCCGTCTTTTGTAACCATATATTTTATCTTAAACTGTTTCATCATCGCTGTATTTAATTCCTCGGAAAAAGGACCCTGCACAGCAATTATATGTGAAGATGAAAACCTGAGTTGTGTGCATATATTTATGGAATCCACTGTGGGCAAAACCCGAGGATAAATTCTTTCCTCAAAATTTTCTATCTCAGTAAAAGGTTTTAATTCTTTGCTGCCGGTAGTCAGCAATATATTTCCTGATGTATTTTTAAGAAAATCCGCTGCCTCTGCTATACTGTTTACCAAAATGCAGTTATCACCACTGCTTTTTTCTCTGATAACCCTGTAATAATTAACTCCTGTTTCCTTAGAAGCTTTTTTAAGATTTTCGGTAATTATTTTAGCGTATGGATGAGTTGCATCAATAATTCCATCATATTTTTCATTTTTTATAAGCTCAATTATTTCCGGTAAATCTTTTCTTCCCACTGAAATTTTAACTTTATTTTCTGTATTTTCAACTAACTGAGCCCCATATTGACTGGTAATACAGAGTGTTAAATCATGTTTTTGCCAAAGTTCCTGTATAATTTTATGTTCTTCACTGGTTCCGCCGAAAATCAAAAATTTACTCATCTTTTTACCTCTGTTTCAGAATTTGATTTTATATTTCTTTTCTGCCACCGAAATGGTCATTCCGTTAAAAGCTTTTTTGTGCAGAAGTATTTTTCCGTTATCAGAACCCAGTTTTGCACTTCTTTCACATACATTGTCAACTCCTGTAATGCTTTTTACAAAACCCGATGAAGAAAAATCCCCCTCAGCTTTTAAAAGTTCTTCTGATGAAAATGTAATAAATGGTACATTTTGTTTTTCAGCAAGCTCAATAAGTCCCAATTCATTTTTCTTTATATCTATACTCACTATTTTTTCCACGGATTTCTCTGAGATTTTCAGTTCTTTTAAAGTGCTGTGGTAAAAATCAAATAATTCCTCAAAAGCTTTGTCTTTTCGGCAGCCAATTCCCACTGTTATTATTTTTGGAATAAGCTTAGCCTCATCTTCATTTGAAAAACTCACTGCAATATCATAGTTTTTATTGTCTAAAACTATATTCTCAGGCAAATTTCCGGTAATTTCAAAGTTACATTTAAGTTTTATTCTTTTTTTTTGGATAAGGAGTTTTTCAGTTTTATCATTTTCATCCAACAAATTGTTTTTATATAAAAAATCTTTAAAATCAAATTTATTTTCCATTAGAAAATTCCTTATTTTTAATATATTCAATAACCTCCGCCGCTTCCTCTGTCTGACCCAAAAAACCGTATTTATTGCTGAATATCAAAGCACCTATTTTCACATCATCATTTACTTTTCTGGCAATATGATACTGTATTTTTTTCAGCATGGATTTTAAAACTTCATCTCTTATTCCGGCTTCATCCAAATGTGATATACAGTCATCTGTTGTAACGGAATTCATTATTTTTTCTATTGTGTCTTTTTTAGCTCCGCACAAGGCAGCATGAGCGGCAATCAATTCCACACGGCAATCTCCGTAATCGGAATGAGTGTTGGTAATACCTCCAGCAAGCTTAGCAAACTTGCCTATATGCCCCACCAAAAGAATATATTTAAAATTAAGTTTCATGGCATATTTGAGGGAATCTCCCACAAAATTAGAAATTTTAACCATAGGAGGATTTTTCAGCTTTTCAAATCCTCCCAAAAAAGTCTCCCCATAATTTCCGGGGGTCAGCACTACATAGTTAATATTTTCGGCATTATATGCTTTCAGTTCAAGTTCTATACAATCTAAAAGAGCCTGTGCACTTTGGGGTTCCACTATGCCACTGGTACCCAGTATGGATATCCCCCCAACTATGCCTATTTGAGAATTAAAAGTTTTTCTTGCCAGTTCTTCACCGTTGGGAACACTGATAATTACATCCATACCACCATCATAATTATATTTATCGCAAATTGCAGACACTTCTGCATCTATCATTTTTCTCGGAACGGAGTTTATAGCGGCATTGCCCACAGGCTGGTCAAGTCCGGGTCTTGTTACTCTGCCTACGCCTTTTCCACCGTCTATATGAACACCTGCTTTTTTATTTTTGCATACCCTAGCATAAATAAAATTTTCATGAGTTATATCGGGGTCATCTCCTGCATCTTTCTGTACTGAACAGCTTGCATAATCTTTTGTTATTTCAATATCATGTAATTCCACATTTACTTCAAATCCTTTAGGAGTCATAATAGAAACATTTTTTAATTTATTACCAGTAAGCAGCATTTCGGCAGCAGCTTTTGCCGCTAAAGCTGCACAACTTCCCGTTGTATATCCATATCTCAGATTTTTACCGCTTTTTTCTATATAATTTTCAAAACTCATAAAAACTCCCCCATAAAATATGAAGATTTTACTGAATATTATCCAAAATTACACACAATGAATTTTAACACAATTTAAACAAATA
>JAHHUA010000034.1 GCA_020024235.1 Oscillospiraceae bacterium | reverse complement strand
AATTTTGATATATATTTTGTTTTACCGCATTATTTAAATTATTTTTAGCGGCATTTTCTCTGATTTTATCTATGTATACATTATTTAACGGAGCAGATTTATTTATCTGTTGTATTTGAGGCATCTGCCGATATAAATCTGCAGGCTTAGGTTGCATTGCAGTTTTGCTTTCATAAGAACTTTGAGCAGCTGTTGCTTTGGCTTCCATTTGATTTTTCATGTAATCCTCATTTATCCAGCTTACAGTGGGCACATAATCATCAGTAAGTTCTTCTTCTTCATATTTTTGAGCCACTATATTTTTTCCCTTATTTGCTGAATTATCCTGTACTGACGGCATAGAAAACAAATCTGTAACATTTTGAGAATATTCATCGGAAATTCCTCTGGTAGGCATTAATTTTTTATACAATTCTTCTTTGTCAAAGTCCTTTTTGTTTTTTGCCACTAATGCATCCCCCTTTCAATTATTTCATCAGTAAACTGCAAATAATCCAATGCCACAGAACTTTTAGGAGCATACTGCATCAAATCCATCTGACTTGCCTGAGCCTCAGAAATTGCTATATTAGGTCTTATCTGTGTTTTAAAAACACAGGTACCCATTGTTTTTGCAATTAGTTCAGCTGTTTCATAAACCTGTTTTCCAAAAACAGTTCTCTTGTTAAATTTTGTAAGAAGTATTCCTTCTACTTTAATATTAGGATTACACCTTTGTCTTACACTTTCAATGGTTTCCTGAATTTCCGCAATACCTTGCAAACTGAAAATATCCGAATGAATGGGTATTATAATGGAATCAACTGCGGTAAAAGCATTGATTGTAAGTATGCTCAAGGAAGGCGGTGTATCAATAATTATGTAATCATAATAATCTAAAATCGGTTCTAACGCATTTTTGAGCAAAAATTCTCTGTTAATACTCATAAATTCCAATTCCGCACCGGAAAGCAATATATTAGCACATACCGCATCAGCTACACTTGTGTGTTGAATTGCGTGCTGTATAGCTACTGTTCCCCTGAGAACATCCATAATATTGGCATTTAATTTTACATCTCCGCCTACGCAAAAACTTAAATTGCCCTGGGGGTCAAAATCTATAAGCAAAACTCTGTATCCACGATGTTTAAGCCCACATCCAAGAGCATAAGTAGTACTGGTTTTTCCTACTCCGCCCTTTTGATTGCTTATGGCCATTATCTTTGCCATATCTTCAAGCCTAGTTGTCAAAAAAACATTTTTCGACAACATTCTCCTTTCTCGACTTTATATCAAATAAATATTACATATAAATTATATTTTATTATATATATTTTATCGTTAATTTGTTAAAAATGCAAGCAAAAGAAATATTTTTATTTATTTTCTGTAGTTTCTGTTAAAAAGAGCGATTATTTTACCTTTTACAGTAAAACAATCGCTTTGCTTATCTTTTTTCATCAAGCATATTTCCAAGAACCTGACCCTGTATTTTATTTTTGTAATAAAAGACCTGTTTGCTATTTTTAACCTGTTCTATTTTATTCATAATATCCTGTTTAGCAAGCTGAACTTTTTGATACAAATCTTTGTCTGCTTCTTTGATTTTTTCCAAAATTTTTTGTATAATAATACATTTTTCGTTTATGGTGGCTAAAATCGGCGGCAAATTTGTATCCGGGGGAACTTTGTGTTTTAAAACTGTCATCAAGGCATGGCTGTCATTTCCGAAAAGTTTTTTCGGAATAGCAGTTAATTCTATTTCACATTCCTCAAGTTGAGTAATTATCATCTGTCTTTTACCAACTATATCATTTATTTCATCAGCCAATTTATCCCGGTCTGCATTAACAGTTATATTATAATACTCCATTAAAAGCTTTTGTTTTCTGTCAAGTAAATTCATTACAATATCAAAAAGCTTTTGGCTGTACACCATTGTCATCAGTTTATTCCTCCAATATATGGATTTTTATGATTTAGCTAATTTATTTGCCTGCTGAAACGTTTCTCTGAAATCCACTATAATATCACATATCTTATTCAGTGCATCCACATCTTTTTTAATATTTGCATCAACAAGACAGTCATAAATACAGTCATACATTTTCCCTAAATCTTCTGCAATAGGATATTTTTCATCCAAATTCAGTTTAAGGGCAGTTATAATATCTTCTGTTTTTTGTATATTTTTATTAGATTCTTCCAAGTTTTTTTCATTTATATTCATAACAGCCAATTTTACCTGTCTTATTGCTTCATCAAACAATTTAATAATGAGTTCTGCAGGTGTCAATGTTGTGATAGACTGTTCTTTATATTTTTGATAAGGATTATACATATTTCCCACCTCTACATCTGATTACTAATTGCCGCACCTCTTTATAAAAGGTGCGGCAATTTGTCAACGGAACTTTTTATTATCCCATCATCTGGTCAAACAGTGAAGCACTTTGTGCATTGAGCTTGGATATAACTTTTTCAAGGTTTGTAAATTGTTGCCAGTATCTTTCCTCTTCACGTTTCATAGATTCTTCAAACTTCTTTATCTCCTCGTCAAGATCTTTAATCTTCTTGCTTAGAATATTATCTGAATCACTGAATGTACCCTCCATACCTGCAATATTTGCCAGGTAACCTCTCTTTGATGAAGAAGTATTCATTGCAGCATCATTTACTTTGTTCAGTCTTGCTGCCAATCCGTTATCGGGATCTGTAAACATATTCTTAACTTTGTCGGGGTTATTGGTGAGCATTTCTCTTAAATGTTCTTCTCCGGTCTTACCGTTTATCTTGTCTACAAATTTAAGTTTTCCACCGTCTTTCCAATCTCCTGTAGTGATACCAAGATCATAAAGAGCCAATCCGTTGGGAGCTTTTTCATACATTATGGAACGTAGTTCCTGCAAATATTTTGTAAGTTCCTTATCGTTTGCCAAAAGACCTGTCTGAGCTTCTTTTTCCCATTTTTCAATTTCATCTTTGCTCATTTCCTTCTTTTGTTCAGCGGTAAGAGGAGCAAACTCCTTGTATTTTTCTTTTTCAATAAGTTTACCCTTGACCTCATCAATAAGCTTGTTGTAGTCTTCCATAAACTCTTTTATCTGTTTTACAGCTTCGTCTACATCGGAACTTACAGTTATTGTTTCTGCTTTATCAAATGTATTGTTGAAAGTAATTTCAACCCCATCATAGTCAATAGTATTGCTGCTCTTTATAATTTCTTCACCGTTAATGGAGAATATAGCATCTTTACCTTGAGCATTTCTTGTATTTACAACACCAACTGAATTTGCTGGAATATCACCGGTTTTAAATATACTGTTTAAGAATCCTCCGGATACATCTTTTGCTACAACATTAAACTTAATATTTCCATATTCGTCAAAATTAATGGCTTTTTTACCGGGGTTGGTTTTTGCATATTCGGCATTAATAGTGTCAACCATTTCTTTAACGGTCATATCACTCTTAATATTAACTCTAACTCCGCCGACTTCTACTGTTGCGTTTCCTGAAACTCCAAATTGTGTGGAAAGCTTTTCGGTAAAGTCTACATCGGCAGCCTTTGTTGCCTTATATTCTCCTACACCATCAATGTTTTTAACCAATCCAAATACATCTGCTGCCCCACCTTTTGCGGTCAAACTGTCAGCTTTTATTTTAAGTCTGCCGTTTTCAAAAGTAATCGCATTGTTGGATTGAGTTTTAAGATCATTTATTGTCATATTGTCAGTAATGGTGATTTTATTTCCATCAACTGTGATTTCATCATCTTTCTTAAAGCCCAAATCAGATAGTTTTGTTGTTCCGTCAATAGCATTGGTAGCTTTATCTTTAAAGCCCATAATATTAAGCATCTTATTGTCGCCGTTATAACCGCTTAATTCCAACAAAGCACCATCTCTGTGGTTTATTTCCAATTTACCGCCTTTTACGGTAACATCGAATTTTTTGCTGTCAAAAGCCTTGTTTATTTCGGTATCCAAAAGATTTATAATCTGATCTTCCTTGTATTCTGAGTAATCAAGTTTGTTTCCTCTTGAATCACGAGTCGGGATTTGAATAACTTTGCTTATCTTTTTACCTGAAGCATCAGTCATTGTAATTGTAAAAGGTGATGCGATATTATTTCTTAATTCACTTAGTACAAAACCATTTTCAGCTTTAACCGGACCCAAAATACTCTTAGATGATAAACTGCTGCCTGATTCTACTCCGAAAAGCTCAGTTAGCAAATTACCGGAAGACTGCTCTATATCAATTCCTTTTACTGCTCCTTCTTGAGTAGCAGTTATTTTAAAAGTATTGCTGTATTCAGAAAAGGACATTTTTACACCGCAGTTACTGCTGTTTACAGTGTTCATAATTCTGTTAATTGAGTCATTTTCACTGAAATGGAATTCTGTTCCGTTAATCTTAAATGAAAATTCTCCACCTGCTATATTTCCGAACTGTCCTCTTACATTTTTAATGGAGCTGTAAATATCGGGTTTGTTTGAAACACCACTGGCAATTCCCACATCATGAAGAAGTGTGCCTTTCATGGTAATCTTATTGTTTGATGCTATTCCGAAATCTCCATTAGGTTTGTCAATAATTTGAACTTTACTTCCGAAATTGCGCTGTATGCCGTCTTTGAGCTGAGTTTTCAATGCCTCATTATATTTATCCCAAGATGCCAAATCCTCAGCTTTAAAGTCAAATTTAATGGTTCTGCTTATTCCGTCCACATCAACTGTAACAGAGGGTTCTATACCGGCTTTCTCCATTCTGTCAAGCTCTGTTTTAACAGCTTCCATGTATTTCTTTTTTTGATCTTCAGTTGCATTGGCATGAGGATTTCCTGTGCCGATAAAAGTATTTTCAAACTTTTTACTGCTGAGAGTTTCACTTGTAGCTAATTGCTTAACATAGTCAACTTTAATATTGCCGTTCATGGCGCCATTCTTTGCTACTACTTTAAAATTTTTGGAATCAGTATTAGCTGCATTGAGTTTCCAGAAAGCATCGTTGCCTATGTTATGCTTGCTGTCTGTTTTATTAAGCCATTTATTAGTAAAAGCGTTAGTACTTCTGATAATTTGTCTGTAAGCGTCCTGTCTCCATTTAAGTATCTGTCTGGATTGATTTTTCTGATTGAGCTTTGTTTTACTTCTTATCATCATTCCTTCGATTATTTCATCAGTGTTCATACCAGTGGCAAGACCGCTTATTCTTTTGGCACCAAGACCGTTAATTCCGTTCATAATTGTACCTCCTGTTTTCACATTTTATGTTATAATATAATTAGTCAAAATTAACTATTTAGTTGTTCATTTTATTTATCGACACATATTGAGTTTTATTTAGTGGTTTTTACAAATTTTTTTATTTAATAGGTATAATTTTAAACGGTACATAATTTTTTATACATAAATCTATTGCCGAAGCTGTACCTTTTGATTCCAAATCCCAAAAAGCCAAAACATAATACGCATTTTTTACTATTTGTTCATTTCTGACAATAGGAGCTCTTTTTCCGTATTTGGAGTAATCGGGCAAAAATTCGGTATAAGTAACATTCAGTTTTTTTGCTGCGGCTTTTGCCAAAGCATCAACACCGTCAGCCCCTCCTGAAATAATCTCACAGCAGTTTAACGGTATATAATTTATTATATCATCTACGGTTAAATTACCACAGTTTCTGGAACCTATCACCGCAACTTTCATTTTTTGCCCTCCCAATAATTTCACTATTTTATTTGAGGTATTTTAGATGTAATATCAGCTTTCATTTCAAGAGCTGCCTCTCTTGCCCCCTTGGCAAAATCCTTGCCGTCCAAGCCCTTCTTTTGCCATGCTGTTAATATACCTCTTGAGGAATTGATAATAGCTCCCAAACCTCTTTCATCAAAAGCACCCTTTACATCTTCTGCTGTTCCGCCCTGTGCACCATATCCGGGAACCAAAATAAATGTGTGAGGCATAAGCTTTCTCATTTCGGAAAGCTGTTTTGGATAGGTTGCACCTACTACGGCACCAACTGCGGAATATCCGTATTTACCACAGCTTTCTTTACCCCATTCTTCGCACATTTTGCCCATTGCATTGTAAATTGTATCACCGCTGTCCAAAACTCTGTCCTGAAGTTCACCGGAAGATTTGTTCGAAGTTTTTACCAAAACAAACATACCCTTGTCTTCTTTTTCACAGATAGGAAGCAGAGGCTGTATTCCGTCCGTACCCAAATATCCGTTTACGGTAAGTGCATCGGCACCAAATGGCTTGAAGGTATTTTCACCCACTTTATTTTCACCCAAATGTGCTACAGCATACATTTCCATAGTAGAACCTATGTCATTTCTCTTTCCGTCTTCTATAACAAACATACCCTTGCTTTGAGCATATTCTATGGTTTGAGCCAATGCCTTCATGCCTTGCCAGCCCAATGCTTCATAATAAGCACACTGTGGTTTTACAGCGGGGACAATATCACATACAGCGTCAATAATACCCTTGTTGAATATTAAAAAAGCCTGAGCTGCACCTTCGGCATTTTCTCCGTATTTTTTAAAACATTCGTTTACAATTTCTTCAGGAATATATGATAGTTTTGGGTCAAGTCCCACAACTGTGGGATTTTGTGTTTCTATAATTTTTTCAATAAGTCTGTCAAATGCCATGATATTATTCTCCTTTTTCACAGTCATTATATGTTATTTTGCCGTTTAAAATTGTATATTTGACTTTTCCGTCAAATGTCATACCCAAAAACGGCGAATTTTTAGATTTACTGTGGATTTCCTTTTCCGTAAAAGTCCATTTTTCATCTTTAAAAATTACAATATCGGCATTTTCGCCCACTGACAAACTGCCGCCTTTTACTCTCAGCATTTTGGCAGGATTTGTACTCATAAGCTCCACTAATCTGTTTACAGAAATAATTTTGCCTTTAACTAAAGCGGTATATGCTGCCGCAAAAGAAGTTTCCAGTCCTATAATTCCGTTGGGAGCTTTTCTGAAATCTGCTTTTTCTTCAGGTGAGTGAGGTGCATGGTCAGTGGCAATCATATCAAAAGTGCCGTCTGCAATGCCTTTTATCACTGCCTGTCTGTCTTTTTCTGTTCTCAGTGGAGGGCTCATTCTGAAATTGGCATTTTCTTTTAAAAGTTCATTATCTGTAAATATCATATAGTGAGGGGCAGTTTCACAGGTTACTTTTACTCCTCTTGCTTTTGCATCTCTGATAATTCCCACACTGCCCCAGGTAGACACATGGGCAATGTGAATAGATGTATTTGTACCCTCGGCAATGGCAATTTCTCTGGCTGTTATGCTGTCCTCACTGGTTCTGTCCATTCCCTTTACACCGAGCTTTTGGGAAACTTCTCCTTTATTTATGATACCGCCGTTTATTATTTTAAGGTCTTCACAATGGCTTATAATAGGAAGATTAAGGCTTTCTGCCACTTCCATGGCTTTTTGCTGCATAGCGGCATTTTCCACAGGTCTGCCGTCATCGCTGAATGCAACTGCCCCTGCCTTATAAAGAGCCTCAAAATCGTTCATTTCTTCACCCTTCATTCCCTTTGTAATGGAAGCTATGGGATAAACTTTTGCTTTTGCATCTTTTGCCTTGTCTAAAATATATTTTATGGTTTCCTCATTGTCAATTACGGGTTTTGTGTTGGGCATACAGGCAACCCCTGTAAAACCTCCTGCTGCTGCCGCATTTGTACCGGTAATAATATCCTCTTTGTGTGTAAGTCCCGGATCTCTCAAATGCACATGGGGGTCAATAAATCCGGGTGCAACAAACATTCCTTCTGCATCAATAACTTCATCATAACTTTGAGAAATATTTTCTTTTATTTCTGCAATTTTGCCATTTTCTATGAGTAAATCGGCAATTTTATCAATATTATTTGCAGGGTCTGTGATATGACCGTTTTTTATGAGTATTTTCAAAAGCACACCTCCGTAATTTCTCAAAAAACCCCACCCGTATAGTTTTTCACTGACTGCGGATAGGATTTTCTGTTTTTATATTTTCGTATATATTATACTTTTTAAAATTATAATAATCAAGACTTAATTTATTCTTTCAACAAATAACTTAATCTTTAATTTCTCCTTTTATTGATATTATGCTTATATTAATGGGAATATTTTTTCCGCTTTTTTCAGCAGCTTTTTTTAATGCAAATTCTATGCCCTTGCAGCATGGTACTTCCATGCGAACCAAATCAATGCTTTTTATATCATTATTTTTTATAATCTCAGCTAATTTTTCAGAATAGTCTGTATCATCAAGCTTTGGACAGCCGATTAAAGTTATATGGTTTTTTATAAATTTTTCATGAAAAGCTCCATAGGACAATGATGTGCAGTCAGCTGCTATAAGCAAATTTCCATTGTCAAAATAAGGTGCTTTTATAGGAGCCAGTTTAATCTGAACGGGCCATTGGGACAATCTGCTGGGTGCATATTCAGAAACCTCGTTTTCTAAACTGTATTTTTCTATTTTTTGAGATTTAATACCTGGACAGCCTGATGTTATACAAGGATTGACTATTTTATTGTTTTTTTCTTTATTTTCCATAACTGCCTGGTGATTATAAGCTACAGCTTCCCTTACTACAAATGCTATAGCTCCTGTGGGACATTGGGGCAAACAGTCCCCCAACCCATCACAGTAATCATCTCTCATAAGTTTTGCTTTTCCGTTCACCATGGAAATTGCACCTTCATGACAAGCTTTTGCACAGGCTCCGCAGCCATTGCATTTTTCCTCATTAATTTCAATTATTCTTCTTTTCATATTATCTCCTTTATTAAATTAAATCTGTAATTTTCTAATTCACCTGATTTTCCAAAGTATTCAAAACCGTTTTTTAATGCTATATGTTTTGATATCACTTGTTCAAAAGTACATTCTATAACTAAGTAATCACATTTATTTTTAGAAAATTCCATAAGAATTTTGGTAAGTTTATCGGCTATACCTTTTCCCCATTCTTTTGGCGACAAAACCCAGCCTATTTCATAGCTTTCCTCATTAAATTTATGATAAATAACATAACCTATAAAATTATTATTTCTGCAAACTTTATAAATAAGGGGATTTTCCGCAAGTCCTGCTGTTTTTAGAAAATCTGCACTTTTTTCTCTTGAAAATACAGGCTCTAAATGCTTCATAACATTTTCATCTGACAATAATTTATATAAATCATCTAAATCTTTTTCTTCAAAATTTTGTATGACTAAATTTTCAAAAGCAATATACATATTTTATACTATCTTTCTTTTTTAGGATAATAAACACAGCTATCTTTTAAACATTCTTCGTTTTTATTAAACCATCCACAGTAATGCTTGCCTTCACAAAGACTGACTCCCAATTCCTTTTGCAATATTTCATTAGCTGTGTCAAAAGCAATATAAGCATTTCTCTTACAGCAGCGAGGTCCTTTATACCCACCGATATTCATAAGTGTTTCACCTGCTGTTTTATTTACAAAACCCCATTTTTCTTTATTAAGGGGAGAAGTCTGTTCAATTATTGAAAAGAAAATCCCAACTCCCACTCCGGCTCCGCAGCACCCGGCATATCCGCAAAATCCCCCCGGAATTTTACTTCCTCTGTCTTTGCACAGTCTAAGATATCTTTCTTTCATTTCCGGTTGTCCGATTTTATTTAAATATGCCGCAGTCAAAACTGACGGCACCAAAACATGGTGTTCAGGACCATGAAGATGTATTCTTTTATCAAGAAAAAGTTCGTTAGCTATTTTAAACGGGTCTGTTTTATCTGTAGAAATACATGCCTGAACTACAATATCAATACCATTTTTGCTGTGACAATCATCGCAGATAAAATGACCTTTTTCGCACTGAACCTGACTTATAAATTTTTTATGACAGTACATACATTCCATTTCCACAGGGTCTGACAAATACTCCAATCTTTCTCCGCAAACAACGCAATTTTCTTTATACCCCATAAATTATCACCCTTTAAAATATTTTTTAAAATTATAACATTTTATAAAAATTTCGTCAATAATTTAATAATTAATTAAATATTGGCATAATAATTTAGTATATAATTCCTTATAGTGTACACAAAAAATACTCAGAAATCTTTGGAGATTTCCGAGTATTTTGTATTGGTCTGTAAGTTACCTATAAACTTTATTAATTTCCATTGGTTTGTAATAATATCCCTGAATTTAACCATAGTCCGCTTCCAAAGTCATCAAGTGCTATTCTGATTTTCATACTGTTACATTCTTTTACAAAACACTTCAACTTTTTAGACCTTTTTCGTCAAACTTTCGGGGTTGGGTCATATTCATACCTGTATATCTTTAATTTTACATTAATACTTGAAAATATCACACAATCAGTTATGCCTGCTCAGACTTGTTTGAAATCATATTATATATTTAAAAAGCAAGTTTTTATGGAAATCCTTTTGATTTTTAATATTATTTCAAATATATTATCATTTTTTATAAATAACAGAGAGCAGAAATATAATTTATGTTTCTGCTCTCTGATTTTGACATTGTACTGTCTGTTTATTTTTTATCCTTACATGGTAATGCAGTCATACTGTGCAGACTGATTCCCAGTGTAGAAAGATTATGAAGGGTTGCTGAAGTTGCCGGAGGCAAAATTCCTGCAACACCCAGTGCAATAAGCCCACCGTTAAATCCCAAAACAAATCTGTAATTTGAACGGATACGTTTCATAAGTTCCATAGAAAGCTGACGCAACCGCACAAGTTCCCAGAGATTTTCTCCTGCAATGGTAATATCGGCAATCTCCTGTGCAATTGCAGCTCCGTCGCTGATTGCAATGCCTACATCAGCCTCTGACAATGCAGGTGAATCATTAATGCCATCTCCAACCATTATTACAGTGTGTCCCTGCCTACGCAGAGATGCCACATAATTAGCTTTGTCTTCAGGCAAAACCTCAGCACAGAAATCATCCACTCCTACCTGTGAAGAAATAGCAGTGGCTGTATGCCTGCTGTCACCGGTCAACATAACAGTTTTTTGAATTCCCAGTTTACGCAATGTACTGAGAACATCTGAGGCCTCATCTCTTAAAGGATCTGCAATGCAGATAACAGCAGCCAATTTGTTATCGACAGCCATATAAAGGTGGGAATATTCTGCAGGCAATAAATTAAATTTTTCCTGTTCTTCTTCAGGAATTATACATTTTTCATCTTCAAACACAAAATGTGCACTTCCAATAAGAACCCTTTCTTCCCCTACTTTGCTCACAATTCCATGTGCCACAACATACTCCACTTTGGAGTGATATTCTTCATGGGTCAGTCCCCGATTTTTAGCTTCTTCCACAACTGCATTTGCCATAGAATGTGGGAAATGTTCTTCCAAACAAGCAGCAAGACGCAGCATATCAGTTTCCTCATATCCACAAAACGGTATTACTTTTTCCACTTTTGGGCAAGCATGAGTCAGTGTTCCGGTTTTATCAAAGACAATTATATCAGCCTTTGCAATGGATTCCAAAAACTTTCCGCCTTTAACTGTAATATGTTCTTTTCCGGCTTCTCTCATAGCAGACAATACTGCCAATGGCATTGCCAGTTTTAATGCACAGGAAAAATCCACCATAAGAACCGATAAAGCTCTTGTTACATTTCCTGTTAAAACAAAACTCAGTAAACTTCCGGCAAAGGTATACGGCACCAATTTATCCGCCAAATTTGACGCTTTGTTTTCCGCAGCAGATTTCATTTGCTCCGACTGTTCAATCATGGTAACTATCTGATCATAACGGCTTTGTCCCAAGGCCTGTTTAACCTCGATTACACATTCGCCTTCTTCCACAATGGTACCTGCATAAACAAAACTATCCAAATGTTTTTCCACCGGAACGGATTCACCTGTAAGTGATGCCTGATTTATCATAGCCTCTCCCTGGATTACCACACCATCAACCGGAATTACTCCGCCTACACGCACCACTACCTTATCACCTGACTGAATTTGGGAAATAGGTGTCAAAACCTCTCCCTGAGGTGTACGCAGCCATACACGGTCTACATTTAATGACATACACTGTGCCAAATCCTGAATTGATTTTTTTCTTGTCCATTCTTCCAGCAATTCGCCCAGTTCCAGCAGAAACATTACAGAACCGGCAGTGGAAAAATCTTTGCGTGCTATAGAAATTCCTATGGAAAGTGCATCCAATAATTCTACTTTCATCTTGCGGCGGAATAAACAGTGCAATCCCCGTTTTACAAACGGAATAGCGTGCCACAATATTTTTGCAATACGCAAGGATACGGGCAAAAACAGTGTACTTGCCATTTTTACGGCAATTTTTCCAACCAGTTTTTCCTGAAATTCACGGTTTAACTGACGGCTGCTGTGAGATGGAAGTGTTATACTTTTTTCTGCCTGTTCCCATGAGAAATTTCGTACAGCATTTAAAATATTATTTCGCTCACCCTCATAATATATTACAATACAACATGTACGCTCATGAACGGTTGCTCTGATAACTCCTCCTGTTTTCTGAAACCATGTTTCCAGTAAATCTGCTTGTTTCAGGCTCATTCTTTTTTGATTAATTTTAAGTCGGATTCTGCCCCGACTTTCATGTTCAATTATTGCATTCATAGTTAATTAAAACCTCCATGAAAAAAAGAGCCGCAAATGCGGCTCTTTTACTGCCTGTTACTATTGCTTATTCTTTCTCACAGTTACAGTCGCATTCACATTCGCAAACCTGAGCAGCCATTTTTTCTTCCTCTTCTTTTGCAGCACGTTCTTCATTCAAATCTTTTGCTGCTGCCAGAATGTCATTGGCATTTTCCTGTACAGTGGTTACAGTTTCCATTACAGAATCCTTCATACGCAAACCTGCTGCGGTGATATGTGTATAAACCTTTTTAGCATCCTTGCTGGTGAGCAGCTTAAGACCGACAGAACCAAACAAAGTACCTCCTACAAAGTATGCTAATCTTGAATAGATATGCATAATAAATTCTCCCTTCCCTTTTTTATTTTTATTTGTGTTTATAACCTGTAATTATTACCATAATCATGCAGAATACAGCACCCCACGCCCAAAAACGATGTTGTTTCATGGTTTAATCCTCCTTTGTGATTCATAAAGACTATAATAAAATATTTTAACTTTTGACAAGATCATTTTTTTATTGCGATAAATATAGCATTTTATTATGGTTTCGTCAATATTTTATAAATAACTTCATAATATTTTATAAATTATTCGTAATTTTTACTTTACAAGTCCCAATAAAATTAAACACAAACCGGTATATTTAAGCTTTCCTAATTTGTTTTTATAACAATATCTCATTTATATATATGAAACTATCTGTTTAACGTTCTTAAAAATA